>CANIYB010000092.1 GCA_947471105.1 Cytophagaceae bacterium | reverse complement strand
GAATGGCACATCATAAAGAGTTTTAGTAAAAACCGGGGAAACCCGGTTTTTTTTATTCCTTGTAGAGACGCGATACCTCGCGTCTTTTTTATTTATTTTTTGTGGGGAATAGACGCGAGGTATCTCGTCTCTACAAAAATAATCTGGATAACATTAGACGCGAAGTATCGCGTCTCTACAAAAATAATCTGGATATCATTAGACGCGAAGTATCGCGTCACTACAAAATTAATCTGGATATCATTAGACGCGAAGTATCGCGTCTCTACAAAAATAATCTGGATAACATTAGACGCTAAGTATCGCGTCTCTACAAAATTAATAATCGGAAAAAATTGGACTCAAGGTCCATAAAACCACAAACAAAAAAGGCTGCTCTATCGAGCAGCCTTTTTATTTCGGAATTGAAATATCTTAGTTAAAGATATAACGAACTCCAAATTGTGCTTGCCAACGAGATCCTAGACCAAATGATCTTTGGAATGTCTCAGTTAATGGCGTTGTACCAGAACGATAAGGGAACTGGAATACAGGTTTTCCTGTAGCTGCATCATTACCTGTATAACTAATTAAACCTGCACGAAGTGTTGATTGATTTAATCCCCACTGTGGAGTCACATAGTTACCAAAGTTAAATACATCTAAAGTAAACTGTAACGTGTTTTTATGACCCCCTACTTTGATGTAGAAATCTTGAATTACTTTAAAGTCGAAGTTGGCCGACCAAGGTAACTCAGCACCATTACGTTCAGCATATTGTCCACGACGGCCATTCAAATATGAATCTTGAGTGATGTATTTATCCAAATCAGCCCATTGTTGAGCCGCAGTATAAGTACCAGCATCTTTCAACATAATATCCGATTGACTACGAGGAATGAAAATCAAATCATTAGCTGTTTGATTATCTCCGTTCATATCACCTGAGTATGTATAAGAGAAACGACCTGCTGGAGCAGCAGAATAAGTAAATCCAAAAGTAGTACTTGATTTATCATTCAAATAGTTTAAGCGATATGAACCATATGCGTTAAAACGATGCGTTTGAATGTAAGAAGAATATGAAGCCACATTCTCATTTGGATCACCAGACACCACACGATCTCTCCATTGAGATTGTGCAATCGAACCTCCATCATTCACTGAACGAGAATCTGAATTAGTATATGCTAAAGATGCAAAAAGTCCATTTTCAAAAGATTTTGAAACAGTAGCTGTAAATGCATACGAGTAACCTAAGTCCGTATTCTTGATAACGATCGCATCCGAAATATTAGGACTAGATACTGTGTTATTTCCAACTGCTGGAGCATTTACTCCTTTTACGTTACCATAAATAGCGAAATTCTTAACTGAACTAGGAAGTCCATTAGCGCCTAATGTGTAGAAAATTACACGATTATCAGCACCTACAGCTTTAACTGAAGAATTAGGTAAATTCACGTTCTCTAAATATACCGCGTTGATATCCTTTGTATAAATACCTTCTAATCCTAAAATCCAACCATCACCTAAGTTCTTGTCTAAAGCTAAATTGGTTCTAAATACTTGAGAAAATTTAAAGTTAGGATCCGTCACAGCTAAGTTATAAGCTGTAGGAGTCAAAGGTAAAGTAATGGCCGGACGGTATGCATTTACGTCTGGATTGAATGGACGGTTTGTTGGGTTAGCCAAATTTTCTGAACCAAACAATACACCATTATTAGACAACTGATTCGATAACCAAACGTAAGGCACACGACCAGAGAATACACCTAAACCTCCACGAATTTGAGTTTGCTTGTCATCCTTCACATCCCAGTTGAAACCAAAACGAGGAGACCATAAAACAGTTGTTTCAGGGAATTTATTTGTCGTCAATTTAACTCCATCACGGAAAGTTAAGCTTGGAACATACGTGTTCGTATACTTAGGCTCATCAAATGATGGGAATGAAGTTGCATCCGCACGTAGACCGAAAGTTAATTTCAAGCCTTTAGCAGCTGTAATTTCATCTTGGCCATATAAACTAAATGTATTACCCTTCATTTCAGCAAAAGGGAAAGTGCTATAGTTTGACCATTGTTGTTGGTAACGCGCAGGAATTACTTTCGTATCTCCATTAGCCGAATTAATGAAATCATCAATCGATTTAAATTGATATCCTCCATAATAGTTAGGAGCAAAACCATTCATAAATGAATTTGTCTCATAAGCTAAACCAAACGTATATACATTCTTTCCTTTATAAATAGTTAAGTTATCCGCGATTTGGAAAATATCTGAATTCAAGATATTGTTCGCTGAGAATGGCTCATATCCAAAAGTAGTCAACTCATTTAAATCATTATTTCCGATATCGACAGTCGGGAACGGATTATCATTCACAGGAGATTGACGATAATCACGCATCGCAGTATAACCTACAGTTAAGTTATTTGCTACCGAGCTAGAAAAAGTAGAGTTTAATTCAGCAATGTATGAATCTAAATTGTTGTTGATTCGATACAATGAACCTTGAAAAGGCAAAACAGTAGCAGAAGCAGAACGTCCACCAGATAATGAACCAGATGAAGATGGATTAATGTCCGCATAAGAACGTAAGTAATTATATTTAACGTTGAATTTATGCTTATCAGAGATATTCCAATCCAAACGTAAATTTACTTTTTGAGAATATTTCTCTTTATTCCAATTCTCGTATGCACCTGGGTTGTACTTGAATTTAGTCATTAAGAAATCTTTCAAACGATCTAAATCGGCTGCTTTCGCGATCGATTTATTTGGCTCTGAACCTGTTCTAGTTGCTACAAAGTTTGAACCTGGATCTGTTTGTGTCTCTTGCTCAAATGAACCAAAAACAAATAATTTATCTTTGATTAAGGCACCACCGATACGAGCACCAATTTGCCCACGAGCAAAAGTTCCATATTGATTCACCACATCACCAATTTTATTACCAACCAATCCTTGGTCTGTACCAAAATAATAACCTGAACCAGACCAATTGTTAGTACCTGATTTAGTTACTACGTTGATATTAGCTCCAGTCGCCATTCCTTGACGAACGTCATAAGGTGCGATCAAAACTTGGAACTGGTCAATCGCATCCACTGAAATCGGAGATGCACCTGACTGCCCACCAATCGTACTAGATAAGGCAAATGCATTGTTAAAAAACGCACCGTCAACCGTAATATTATTATACAATGCATTACGACCCGCAAAGTTCAAACCATTTGCACGTGGATCTAAACGAGCAAAATCACCTAATGAACGATTCAAAGTAGGTAAAGTTGTAATTTGATTGTTTCCAACAGTTGTCGCAGCACCTGTACGACCTGAATTGATGATCGAACTACGAGAAGCAACCACTTTAACTTCTTCCAATTGAGATTGATTTACTTCCAATTTGAAGTTTTGGCGTAATTCTTGAGCTAAAGTCAATACAATTCCAGATTGAACCGCATTTTTATAACCCACAAATGAAACCGTTATTTTGTATGGTCCACCCACACGCATGTTAACAATGTTGTAGCGACCATCAGCTCTTGTGGAACCACCATAACGAGAACCCGTAGGCTCATGAACGGCAATTACCGATGCACCTGGTAAACCTTGCCCTTTTTCATCCACTACAGTACCTGCTAGAGCAGCAGTTGTAGAACCTTGAGCAAAAACACTACTCACAGGTAGCATCATCAAAAGCGCAAAAAACGCTCCCAACAACACAGAATTAGTCATAAATCTTTTCTGCATAAAATTGAAATTTAGATATAAGTTAGTTGAAAGAAACTTTACACAAAATAAACCTAAAAAATCAAATACTCCAATTGTTTAGCAAAAGACTTTTGAGGTTTTTTGATCTAAATTGTTGACTTATAGGATAAAAGCAGTAAAAAATAATATTTTGGAAATCTCTGAGCCATCTAATAATGCAAGTTTCCTTGAAAATTTAACAAAACCTTAATTTTTAATTATTTAAAGAATATTTTTGTGGTAGAAATTTACATATGCAAACGAACAAAGAACCCATCAAATTAACTTCATTTTCACATGGAGCAGGCTGTGGTTGTAAAATATCCCCACAAATTTTAGATAAAATCCTTACATCGGATACACCTAAAAAGAATCATCCCCTATTGTTAGTAGGCAATGAAAGTCGAGACGATGCCGCGGTATTTGATTGGCAAAACGGTGAGGCGGTCATCTCTACCACCGACTTTTTCATGCCCATCGTGGATGACCCATTTGATTTCGGTAAAATAGCCGCAACAAATGCCATTTCTGATATATATGCGATGGGTGGAACTCCACTCATGGCCATCGCAATCCTAGGTTGGCCCATCGACAAACTTGCCCCTGAAATTGCGGCCCAAGTTTTGGAAGGTGGAAGAGCCGCATGCGCAGAAGCTGGAATTCCCTTAGCAGGAGGCCACTCCATCGATTCCCCTGAACCAATTTTTGGTTTAGCAGTTACGGGAAAGGTTAAAAAAGAACATTTGAAACAAAATGATCAGGCAACCCAAAACTGCCTCCTATATTTAACTAAGCCTTTAGGCGTAGGTATTTTATCGACAGGTCAAAAAAGGGGCATCGTTAGCCCAACTGATTTAGCCAAGGCAGTCAAACAAATGAGTACACTTAATTTATTAGGTGAAAAATTGGGGCCTCTTTCTTATGTTAAGTCTTTGACCGACGTGACGGGGTTTGGTTTATTTGGACATTTAGTCGAGATGTCAGATGGTTCAGGTGTAAGTTCTGAGCTATTTTTCAATGAGATACCGACATTAGATAATTTAGACACCTATTTAGATCAAAAATGTTTCCCTGGCGGAACAGAGCGAAATTGGGCTAGTTATGGACACCGAATCCAAGAAGGAATCACAGAAACCCAAAGGCTCATAGGCGCCGATCCGCAAACCTCAGGGGGTTTGTTAATTGCCGTCGACGAAAAATCACAAGAAGTCTTTGAAAAATTTCTAAAGGACGAAGGATTCAATCTAAAGCCGGTCGGAAGAACCATTGAAAAAAGGGAAAAAGCGATATTTATTCAATGAAATTATTTTTCAGAAAACTAGGTGAGAACGGGAGTCCTATTGTTATTTTACATGGGATTTTCGGCACGTCCGACAACTGGGTTGGTATCGCAAAAGTCCTAAGCGAAAACCACCAAGTCTTTCTGTTAGATTTACGCAATCACGGGCATTCTCCATGGTCAGACGAATTTGACTACCAGGTCATGTCGGAAGATTTACTGGAATTCATTCAAGACCATTCACTTGAGAAACCCTTATTGATCGGTCATTCCATGGGCGGGAAAGTCGTGATGCAATTTGACCTAAATCACCCCAACATAGCCCATAAAATAGTGATTGTGGACATAGCGCCCAAATTTTATCCTGTCCATCATAGTTTGATTTTAGAAGGATTAAATAGCTTAGATGTAGCACATTTAGAGAATAGACAGGCGGCTAATGAGCACATGAAACGATTTGAGGAAAATGAAGGCGTACGCCAATTTCTATTAAAAAACCTTCATAGAACTGGAGAAAATGGTTTTGAATGGAAAATAAATTTACAAGTCATTTCAAAAAATATTGATGTGGTGGGTTTAGAATTATGGGTCAATCAACCCTCCGAAACCATTGCCATTTTTATTAAAGGCGCTGAATCACATTATATCCAACCAGAAGACCAGCGATTAATCTCAGAAATATTTCCCAATTTTGAGTTGTTCGAAATTCCCAATGCAAGTCATTGGGTTCAAGCTGATCAACCCCTTGCGTTTTTGGAAGTTATAAACAGCATACTATGAAACTCGTCCTCATCCCCTGCCCTATCTCAGAAAATACCGCATCGGATGTGTTGCCCGCAGACGTCTCAAAATATGTCCTTTTATGCAAGCATTATTTAGTTGAAAATATAAGAACCGCCAGAAGGTTTATCAGTGAACTCAAATTAGGCATTAATATCGACGAGCTAACTTTTGAAATTTTAGATAAAGACAGTACCCGATCCATGATTTCATCTTTTATATCTACGCATAAACAAGTAGAATATATAGGGGTAATATCAGAAGCGGGTTGCCCTGGAATTGCAGATCCTGGAGCTTTGGCTGTGTCTATCGCACAGGAAATGAATATGGAAGTGGTCCCTTTGGTAGGCCCCTCCTCCATTCTATTAGCATTAATGGGTTCAGGTTTTTCAGGCCAAAACTTTACATTTCATGGTTATTTACCCATCGATAAAGATTTGAAAGCTAAAAAAATAAATCTTTTAGCAAGAGAGGTAGAAAAAACCGGATTTACCCACTTATTTATCGAAACACCTTTTAGAAATAATGCGATGCTAGAAGATCTTATCAATAACTCTCCCGTGAATTTATTAATCTGCATTGCCTGCGATGTAACAAGCCCCACAGGATTTATCAAAACGAAGTCGGCACACACCTGGAAAAACGAATTACCCGATTTACATAAAAGACCTTGCATCTTCCTGTTAGGTCAATAAAATTGAATTAAAGTAGTAATTTGCAGAAATTTGAAATACCCATGCAGTTAAAATCTTTTTCATTCAATCCTTTTCAAGAGAACACCTATATTATTTGGGATCAAGATGGGAACGGAGCCATAATAGATCCTGGCTGTTATACGTTTGAAGAAAGACAAGAATTAAAAACATTTGTTGCCAAAAATAACATCCAACTGCAATTCATTTTAAATACACATGCTCATATTGACCATGTACTGGGTGTTGATTTTGTAAAAAACGAATACAAAATTCCTTTTTGCTTACATCCCAAAGAAATTCCAATTTTAAATGATTCCGAAAATAGGGCTGCTGTGTATGGATTTCCGCATTACCAAGCTGCCTCAGTGGATCGTTGGTATTCAGACAATGAACTAATCACCATCGGCAAAATCGAATTAAAGGTGCTTTTTGTTCCAGGACATGCGCCAGGACATGTTGCCTTTTATGAGGAAAACTATGGCATACTCATTGACGGCGATGTATTATTTAGAAAAAGCGTGGGAAGGACTGATTTTCCACTTTGCAATCATGCTGACCTCATGAATAGCATTCGCACCGAATTATATACGTTACCTGATTCCGTAAAAGTGTATCCAGGACATGGCGGACCCACCACGATCGGGGAAGAAAAAGTTAGTAATCCATATATCAAAGGAGTATGAGCATCAAGAAAGAAATACCCAATATATTAACTCTAGGCAATTTATTGGCCGGTTGTTTGGGATTATATTTTGTTATGCAGTCCAAATTGGAATTTGCGGCTTACATGATATTCATTTCATTAGTTTGCGATTTCCTAGATGGCTTTTTGGCCAGGTTATTGCATGCCTACTCGGATATCGGCAAAGAATTAGATTCATTGGCCGACGTAGTTTCCTTTGGAATATTACCCAGTTTTATCTTACTGAATTTATTGGAGCAAAGTTGCGGAAATCAATGTACGGTAGGCCTTTTCGGGTTTTATAAACCATTCTTAGTTTTTTCATTGGCGTTGATGTCGGCCTACCGACTCGCAAAATTTAATGTAGATACCCGACAAACGGATCAGTTTATAGGTGTTCCTACTCCGGCCAATGGTTTATTAGTAGCCTCATTGCCATTGATCCTACATTTTCAATCTGAATACGCAAGCTATATTTTGAATTTCAAGGGAATCCTGATTTACAGCGTTTTAATGAGCTATTTATTGGTTTCAGAACTGCCATTAATGGCTTTCAAGTTTAAAACTTGGGATTGGAAAAGCAATCAGATAAAATTCATTTTCCTTTTCTATTGTATTGCTGCCCTAGTTATGCTTAAATTTGTAGCATTCCCGGTCATAGTGATTAGCTATATCCTTTTATCAGGAATTCTTTTTATCCTCAATCCCTCCAAAAAATGAAATTTTTAGCTGAAATTAATGTAATGCCTCAAAAAGAAATTCTAGATCCTCAAGGAAAAGCCGTTCGTATCGGTTTACAAAATCTAGGCATTCATCAAGTAGCGGATGTCCGCATCGGAAAGCACATCACATTAACTTTAGATGCTAATAATGAGTCAGAAGCAAATGAGATTGTGACTAATGCTTGCAATAAATTATTGGCCAACTTAATCATGGAGGAATTCGAATTTACCCTTCAAGCCTTGTAATTAAAATTGATTTGTCTGTAAAAGCACCAGCGTACAGGCTTCTTCCACTTCAATATTCAACTTTTCGATAGCTGCGTATAGTTTCGGGTTCTCCGTTCCTGGATTAAAAATAATGCGTTCAGGTTTTATTTGGGATAAATCTTCCAATAAATTTTGTTGGTTTTGCGGTCCTACATATAGCGTAACGGT
>CANIYB010000091.1 GCA_947471105.1 Cytophagaceae bacterium | reverse complement strand
GCATCCTTGAACTTGCTTGTTGAAATCCATGATTTAATTTCTTGGGCTAAGCGATCTGGTTTTCCTGAAATTGATTGCGCTTGACCTCTATATGAATAAACAAAGGCAAAAATCAAATAAGACAGAATCTTTATATGGCGCAACGATTTTGGCATAATCAAACTCAAAAGAAGGTAAAAATACATAAAAATTTAAGATATTTGGGGCTAATATTACCTATATGAATAACGTACTCTCATTGTTTTCAAGTATAAAAGCATTTGTTTTTGATGTGGATGGGGTCATGACGGATGGGCAAGTACATGTGTTGGAAACTGGGGAGCATTTTAGAAGTTTTTTTATTCGGGACGGATATGCCATCGAAAAGGCAAGAGAGGCTGAATATTCGCTGTGTGTCATTTCTGGCGGCGGACATCTTGGCGTTAAAAAAAGACTAGAAAATTTAAAGTTTCAAGATATTTACATGAGCTTAGGCGGACAGGATAAATTGAGCACCTACCTTTCTTGGCTTGAAAAAATAGGCATTTCAGAGGATCAAGTTTTATATATGGGGGATGACACGCCTGACTTAAAAATTTTAAAAAGACCCAAATTACTGAGTACTTGCCCGGCAGATGCGATTCCAGAAATTAAATCGGCGGTTAAATACGTTTCACCTTATAAAGGTGGGCAGGGTGCGGTTCGAGATGTCATCGAAAAAGTAATGAAATTACAAGGCAAATGGCCTGCATAAATACCCACACATGGCACTAATCTTACCGGTAAAAGGGGTTTCCCCGCAATTTGGAAATCACAATTGGCAAGCGCCCAACGCCACGATCGTAGGGGATGTCCAAATAGGCGATTTTTGCACCATTTGGTTCAATGCAGTGATAAGAGGGGATGTCAATAAAATCAGGATTGGCCATCATTCCAATATTCAAGATGGTGCCGTGATCCATTGTACCTATCAAAAAACGGAAACGACGATTGGCAATTATGTTTCGATCGCGCACAATGCCATTGTCCATGGTTGCACGATTGAAGATTCTGTTCTGATCGGAATGGGGGCCATCATCATGGATGGAGCCTATATTGAAACGGGCAGTATCATTGCCGCCGGGGCCGTTGTCACTCAAAATACACGCGTGCCTTCTGGTAGTATTTATGCGGGTAATCCTGCAAAATATTTAAAACCTGTAAGTCCGGAAGCGGCAGAAATATTCATGCGGACCGCGATGAATTATATCGATTACGCCAAATGGTTTGATGAAAACTAAAAAGAATTAGATTCCAGCATTTCTTTGGCCAATGATTCTTCTTTGTTGTAAAGGCTTTCGTCAAATAACGCTCCATGGCCAGAACCCGCTTCATTAAACATCCCGTGTTTTGCATACTTAAAAAATGAGTCATGAACGACTTTGTATCCGGCATTTGCAGCATCTTGAAACCATTTAATTCCGATGTCCATTGTCATTAAGCCGATGGGGGAAAATGATCCCTTCGGAGCAGTCAGCTTGCGCGCAATTTGCATATTAATTAAGGCGGCATGTTCGTTCAAGCGACATTCTGGTAGGGGCCAACTCGCTTTTCCTGGTTGAATAAGTCCCCAGATTACGGCTCGATTCACGGGCCAATTTTCATACAATTTGGAAAGCTCATCCATGGTAGGCCTATAATCCCAATATCGATCGCCATCACAATGAATTTTATGGGCAGGACAATTCCAACATTGCCCTATATGCCCTATGGCAATATTATTTTCAATTTTACTTAAGTAATTAGCTAAAATATCCCCATGAAAAACCATGTCATTGTGAGATAAAAAAAGATAATTGGCTTCCGTTTTCTCCCACGGGTATTGATACCTAATGGAAAATCGAAACATTGGAATTTTAAAGAGTAATTTATTGACCCAATTTCTCTTTTGAATTTGCCACCATCCCAAAAACAGAGAGGGTTTATAATAAATGACATCCAGATCTTGCATTAAACCTTTCAATTGATTTTCATCAAAACCAAAAGGTTGTTTTTTTTCTAATTTGATGAAAATTCTACCCACATGATCTCCAGAATATTTAATGAGGGAACGAATAGCCAAAGCCGTTTGAAACGGCTTTCCATACACATTAATAGCTATATCGACTTTTGCTGAAATACGCATTAAATTAAAATACTAAATTAAATAAACTAATGAGAAAATCGAATCTTTTTTAATGCTTCGAAAATCCAGCTGATTTTTCGCCTGCTTCAACTTCCACATTCATTTTATTCTCTTTAGTCGGCAAAGGACAAGTCGCAAAAGGCGTAAACTCACAAGGCGGGTTAAGCGATTTATTAAAGTCTAAAATAACATTTCCATCCTTATCCGGCGCATTCGCATATAAAAATCTGCCTCCTCCATAAGTAGACTTTTTATTGGTTAAATCTCCAAATACAATAAAAAATTCGTCCATGGTTCCACCTGCTTCCAAAGTAAAATTTTTGCCCCCCTTCGTAAAATGTAATACCCCCGGAGAATCTTCTAAAAATGTGCGCCCTGTAATGTCGGTGATCCGTAATTGTTTTCCTTTGGTAGGCACAAATTTTGCTGTAATTCGCCAAGAAGGATCCAAAGGAAAATAGGTAATTCCCTTAAAGTTTCGCACATATTCTCCGTCTAAATCACGGAGCCGGAGCGCATATTTTTCACCCCGTTTAATGATAAACCAACGAAGCGATTTGTGTTCCAAAACAACAACTTTTTTATCTTGAAAAATGATCATATCGGTTACCGGTTGGCCCGATGAAAACACTTGGTTTGCTTGGCTTGATTTAAACCTTACCACTCCATTATTCAAAACAATTTTACCTAAAAAAGAATCTGAATGTTCTGCGGGAAAATTAAAATCATTTTTGGGGTCGGCACCTATGGTATTTTCACCTTCTTTTAACCAAAATAATCCGGATAAATTAAGGTATCCGTTTTCATGTTTTAAGCTATCAATACGTATTTGACGAAAGGCCGCCATTTCCTTTTCGTAGAGATTTTGTTGTGAAAATGCAGCAAATGAAACAAGAAAAACGAAAAAGGTTAAAAGCCTCATCAAGATTGAGCGTAGGTTTTAAAATTAGATAAAATAGCTTGCCAACCCGCTTTCTGGAGCTCATGTGAATTTTCTGACTCAGGCTCAAATAGCTCTGTTAAGATTGTTTCATCCCCCTTTGGTTCGAAAATAACCGACATCTTTCTGTCGTCGCCTAACACGATTTCCAATTTTTTGAAGTCTTCAATTTGTTGGAAAGTTCCCCAAAAATCAAACTCAAAAGATCCATCTTTTGCCGCCATGGTGTAGTGAAATTCTCCGCCTTCCCTAAGATCGTTGGTCGCTTTGGGGCAATGCCAATCGGGAGAAGCAAAATTCCAATGAACAATATGCTTGGGATTTGTAAAACAATCCCAAACTGTTTCTACTGAAGCCTGAATTTGTGTTTCTACTTGTATCATTATTTACTCATTTGGGCATCTACAACCGCAATAGCTATCATATTCACAATTTCTCTGGTCGTTGAGCCTAGTTGCAACACGTGAACTGGTTTTTTAAGCCCTAATAAAATCGGCCCAATTTTTTCAATTCCCGCTATTTCTTTAACCAAATTATAGGCAATGTTAGAAGAAGATAAATTAGGAAAAATTAAGACATTTGCCCCTTTTTCGGCTAAATCACTAAAAGGATGATTCTCTTTCAGCAACTCGATGTTGAAGGGTAGGTGTGCTTGAATTTCCCCGTCAACAATCATATTGGGATTTCTTTGTTTTAATAGTTGGACCGCGCTTTTCATCTTTTTAGCGTCTTCTCCTTCTGCACTTCCAAAATTAGAATAGGTGATCAAAGCGATACGGGGTTTAATATTAAACTTTTCGACTTGCTTGGCCGACAACTCCGCGATCTCAACGATTTCTTCTGCACTTGGGTTAAAATTAACCGTTGTATCTGCTAAAAATAAAGGTCCAAAACGGCTCATCAAAATGTACATTCCTGACACTTTTTGAACCCCTTCTTTTCTTCCAATAGCCTGCAAAGCGGGCCGAACGGTATCCGGATAATTACGGCTCATTCCACCAATCATGGCGTCCGCATCTCCCGTACTAACCATCATGCTTCCAAAATAATTTCTCCTTCGAATGATTTTTTGGGCCTCCGCTTTGTTTAAACCTTGTCTTTGCCGGCGTATAAATAATAACTCGCTATACCGATTGGCCCGTTCTTTATCTTCGTCCGCTACTGGCAAATAAGGATCAATAATTTCTACTCCTGGGAGCTTAATTGAATTTTCATTTAAAATTTGCAGTATTACCTCCCGGTTTCCTAATAAAATGGGTGTAGCAATTCCGTCCTGCCATACTTCTTGGGCTGCTTTTAAAACCGATAGATTTTCTGCATCGGCTAAGACCACTCGCTTAGGTTTGGTTTTTGCTTTGTTGATAATCACTTTCATCAGCGTATTATCAAGTCCTAATCGCTTGGATAATTGAAGCTCATAGGCATCCCAGTTTTCTATGGGGTGCTTCGCAACTCCAGACTTCATCGCGGCCAATGCCACCGCTGGTGCAACGGTTATTAGGAGTCGCGGGTCTACGGGTTTCGGGATAATATACTCCCGGCCGAATACAATATTGTCTTGCCCATAGGCCAAATTAACGATATCTGGAACCGGCTTTTTAGCCAAATCAGCCAGGGCATACACGGCGGCCAATTTCATTTCTTCGTTGATCACTTTGGATCTAACATCGAGTGCTCCTCTAAAGATGTAGGGAAATCCAAGAACGTTATTCACTTGGTTCGGATAGTCGCTCCGACCTGTCGCAAAAATGATGTCTTTGCGCGCATTCAATGCTTTATCATAAGCAATCTCAGGCGTTGGATTTGCCATCGCAAAAACGATGCAATCTGGGGCCATCGGCTTAATCATTTCCTCGGAAAGGATATCTCCTTTTGAAAGGCCGACGAATACATCCGCGCCAACTAAAGCCTCCGTCAAGCTTGTTTCAGGGGGGAAATGATCATTGGCAAATTCAGCTTTCCGGCCATCTAAATTCGTCCGACTTGGATGTATCAGGCCTTTGGAATCAAACATTAAAATGTTTTGTTTTTGCGCACCTAATGAACAATATAGGCGCGTACAAGAAGTAGCCGATGCACCAGCACCATTGATGATAATTTTAACTTTTGATATATCTTTTTTGACAATTTCTAATGCATTTAGTAAAGCCGCCGCACTTATAATCGCGGTTCCATGTTGGTCGTCATGCATCACCGGAATATCCAATTCAGCCTTTAATCGCTCCTCAATCTCAAAACATTCCGGTGCCGAAATATCCTCTAAATTAATCCCTCCAAAGGTCGGCTCTAAAATTTTGACTGTCCGAACAAACTCGTCCACATTTTTGGTATTCAACTCAAGGTCAAACACGTCGATATCTGCATAGATTTTAAAAAGCAAACCCTTTCCTTCCATCACGGGTTTACTAGCTCCGGGGCCAATATCTCCAAGACCTAACACAGCGGTTCCATTAGAAATTACAGCGACCAAATTTCCTTTCGCCGTATATTTATAGATATCTTCTGGGTTAGCCGCAATTTCCAAACAAGGATCTGCAACGCCTGGGGAATAAGCTAATGTCAAATCCTTTTGAGACGCCGTTTCTTTAGATGGAATAACCTCAATTTTTCCAGGTCTTCCTTTTGCGTGGTAATGAAGGGCTTCTTCTTTTAATGTATTTTTATCGGCCATATTCGTTTATTGATGATAATTAGATTCTTGATAAATCTAGCGCAAGGTTACGAAATTATCAGGTGGAAGGAAAATTTAATTGCTATATTCGTTGAATTTTAAAAGCAATTTTAGGCCTTGTTTTACTCGTATATTTGTGTTAATTATTCAAGGATAATTTTTATTACATCTCATGAATCCTTCCTTTCATAAATTCAAGTCGATCATTACGCGACCCATACTATTGAAGTTTTTTTTATTTCAAAAGCTTTCCTCTGCATTTTTTGCGGGTTTGAGCATACAGCATTTTGATGCGGAGACTTGCGTCGTTCGCATTAAACTTTCGTGGTTTAATCAAAATCCTTTTCGGTCCATGTACTTTGCGGTAGAAGCTATGGCGGCGGAAATGTGCAGCGGGATGTTAGCCTTTTCGCAGGTATACCAAAGATCCCCCAAGGTCAGCATGCTGGTAGAAGGGATGGAAGCCAAGTTTTTAAAAAAGGCAACGGGTGTCATATTGTTCAGCTGCGACCAGGGAAAAGAAATCGAAATGGCGGTAGAAGAAGCCATCAAAACAGGGGAAAGTACTAAAATCACTTGCCTTTCTACGGGTAAAAATTCGGATGGAACTGTGGTCGCAGAATTCCATATGCATTGGACTTTTAGGGTCAAAAATTAATCCTTGCCCTAATCAAAAATTTGCATGTAAATTAAGGTTCCTGCTGCAAATGTCATGATAATTAAAGCAGCAAATCCCATAATATTAGCCCTTAAGCCATTCACATTTTCACCCATAATTTGCTTATTATTTGAAATATGTAAAATAATGGCAATCAAGACCGGCGCTGTCAATCCATACAAAACGGCCGTATAAATTAGGGCTTTCATGGGCGAAATGCCTACATAATTCAGTGATAAACCCAAAAGCAAGGAGATAGCAATTATGGTATAAAACCCCCTTGCTTCGTGGAATTTTTTATCCAGCCCTTGTTCCCAACCAAATGTCTCCGTAAAAATATAAGAGAGCGACCCGCTTAAAACAGGAATGGCGATCAGGCCCGTTCCTATAACCCCAATGGCAAAAAGCAAATAGGCCAAATTTCCTGCCAATGGTTTTAGGGCCATGGCCGCTTGTTCAACCGTGTCTATTTGATGAACGCCTCCTTGATATAAAACCGTTCCCGTTGTTAAAATAATAAAATACATCACAAATCCTGAAACCGTCATTCCAAAATCAACATCCTGGTTCATTTCATGAATGATTTTTTTATTGACAATTACGTGACGCTTTTTATGTTTCATTTCTTCCACCTCGACGGAAGCTTGCCAGAAAAAAAGATAAGGAGAAATGGTCGTGCCTAATATCCCAACAATAATGGCGATAAAATCTTTGTCCATTTTTATGGTTGGGATGAAGGTCGATTTTGCAATCTCGACAAGGTCTTGTTTATACAAAAAGGGGACAATAAAGTAGACTAAAATAACGATGCAGGGGTACTTTAAAATAGAGGCTATTTGGGTATAGGGCAAATAAATGATTAGCCCCAGAAGTAAAATGGTGAAAAATACACTGAAAAACATGGCGTCAATAGAAGGAAAAAGTAAATTACCAACAGCGCCCATCCCTGCTATATCGGCTCCAATATTCATGACGATGGCAGGGAAACTAAAAATCAACATGATATATAAAATTGGCCTCGGATAATGCGATTTAAGAGCGCCTGTTAATCCTTGGTTCGTAACCAAACCTATTCTGGCACACATTTTTTGAATGGCGGCCATTAATGGAAATGCAACAATGGAAGTCCAAAGTGTCGACAATCCAAAAGCAGCACCGGCTTGCGAATAAGTAGCGATCCCGGAAGGATCATCATCGCTAGCGCCTGTGACTAAGCCAGGTCCTATTATTTTCCAATAACGAAGAATTTTTGAGGTGATTGATGCCATGAATATTGATCTAATATTTTACAAGGTACACATTTCTATCGCCTTGCCTGTATGGACAAATTTTGCTTTAAACTAAAAATGCGATAAATCAGAAAATTATTCTAAGGCGTAACGCTGTTGAAAATCAATTTCGCTTTATCTAAAACCGCGACCGTTGATATCGCTTTTGTCAACACCTCATAAGTCACAGCCGTTGTACTCTTTGTGGGTAAAGTTGCTGGAGTCTCCGATAAGGCATAAATGGTCAGGATGTACTGATGCGTTCCCGCTCCCGCAGAACAAGGCGAGGTGTAAGAAATATTGTTTCCATCCTTGTTTACCCCCATAAACCAAGGTCCTTTGTTGGCCTCAGCATACAAGATTTTATTTATGGTTTTATCGATTCCCCACAATAATAAATAACTATTGTATTTCGTACTATCCGATGAATTGGGATAATGAACCATGGTGATGGCAAAAGATATTGCTTTTGCAGGCGCATTTTCCCAGGCCAAAGGAATACTATTTTCAATGCCATTGACCTTTTTTTCACATTTAAAGGCGTCCAATAAAACTCCATTTACGACGGCAGTACTTGTTAGCTTAAATCCAGAGGTTGTCGTCGTTGTCCCGGTATTGGTTGTTGCAGCAGGTGTTACTACGGTTTCTTTGCTGCAAGCCCATGTAAAAATGGAAAGTGCGAAAAAATAAAATAGGTGTTTGATATC
>CANIYB010000090.1 GCA_947471105.1 Cytophagaceae bacterium | reverse complement strand
TCCCACCCCTGGATATAAAATAACCACAGGATTTGGATCTCTCATCGCTGGACTATTTGGATGCTTACATGTCTCATGGTATGAGGCATACATGTCGCGATAAGCAACAAACAAAGGCTCTAATTGAGCTTTAATGGCATTTAAATCACTAAGATCTTGATCCGGTGTAAGGTTCAAAACCAAAGGAGAAATTTTAGTTCTTAAGAAATGGTCTGGACAAGAAGTACCTAATGGTGCTAAACGATCCAAATCATTCGAATTGATATATTGCAAAATGCGCTCATCATCTGAAAAATGACCAATCATCTGCACATGAGATGAACAGAAACCTCTCAAAATAGGTGCTAACGCGGATGCTTGAGCCTTACGCGCTTCTGGAGCTAGACTTGAAATTTTGGATCCCCCAAAAACAGGACGTGCAACGCCCTCTTTAGAAGCTATATATTCAGCACATTTTTCAATGACTTCTAACGTATTGATGTAACAATCATATGAGGTGTCAGCCCAGGTAAATAACCCATGAGAACCTAACATGATGCCTTTTAAGGCCACACCTCTTGAAGCCGCTTCTGAAAGACAAGCTCTCAATTGCAAACCTAAATCGTATCCTGGGCGTTGCCAGCCGACCCAACCAATTTGTCCACCAAACAACTCATCCGTTATTTTTTTACCATCTTTTGCTGCTGCTATCGCAATAGCCGCATCTGGATGAAGGTGATCTATATGTTTAAAAGGTAAAAAACCATGTAAAGGCGTATCAATCGAAGGGGCTTTTGACGCTAAATCAAAAATGCAATAATTGAACAATTCAACCATTTCATCTTCATGTTCCAAACCACGATACACATTTTCTAATGAATTGAATCGGTCCATGTATAATGCTGCACAACCCGATTTTTTTAACGTACCAATATCTCCTCCAGATCCTTTTATCCACATCACATCTGTCTCAGAACCAGTCAAAGGATCTTTATCTTTTATCTTAACGGAAGTATTTCCCCCTCCATAATTTGTTAGACGCAAATCAGCACCCAATAGATTAGATCGGTAAATGAACAAATCCACCTCTTTGCCTTTCATCGCTTCGGCCTTTGCGTCGTCCCAGAGGTATGAAACGTGATTGTATTTTTTCGACATGATAGTAACTGTTAATTATTATTAAGAAGTAGTTAAGGAGTAAATTGGAATCAAAAATAAGCACAAATTAAAGCCCAACAATCCTAATAGGCATAAGGATAGTCTTATTTTTTTAATTTCTTTACATTCATTGCTTGATCGAAATAATCAACAACTAAATGACTCAATGCTTTTACGCCAACTTGAAATTGTGATTCGTCTAAATAAAAGTCTGGCGTATGGTGCGCAGCTACTTCAGTGGCCTTTTTGCCAGCAGGCCTTGCCCCTAAAAAGAAGAAAATACCAGGTACCTTTTCTTGAAAATAACTGAAGTCTTCTGCACCCATGTGCGCATGGATTAAACTTACGCCTTCTTTTCCATTGATGCCAACCAAAGTAGGGAGCATGTTCTCAACTAATTTAGGATTGTTGTAAGTCACCGGATATCCCGTACCTATCGTAACATCAGCCTTCCCTCCCCCACTTAAGGCAATATTGGTGGCAATTTCGTTGATTCGACGATGCACTAATTCTCGTTGAGCTGGATCAAAGGTCCGAATTGTACCAATCATATGAGCGCTTTCCGGAATAATATTCTGACGAATGCCACTATGAATAGCCCCCACAGTCACAATAGCAGGATTTTCTGAAATATTAACACTCCTAGAAACAATGGTCTGTAAGCCCAAGACAATTTGAGATGAAATAACAATGGGATCTACTCCCGCCCAGGGATAAGCCCCATGCGCTTGCTTTCCATTGACCTTAATATCTAATTGGTCCACGCCAGCCATCGTCGCTTCTGGTTTATACTCAATTAAACCTAAATCAGACTGAGCTTCAATATGTAAACCAAAAATAGCATCCACTTTAGGATTTTCTAAAACCCCTTCCTTCACCATCAATTCTGCCCCTGAAATGATTTTCTCCCCTTTTTCATTGTAAACTCCCTCTTCGGATGGCTGAAAAATAAACTTGACCGTACCAGCTAAATTAGCCTTTTCGGAAGCTAAAATTTGAGCTACGGCCATCAGCATCGCCACGTGTGAATCATGCCCACAAGCATGCATAACGCCCGTTTTTTGACCGTTGTAGACTACTTCAACTTTAGATTTAAAGGGTAAATTCCCTCGTTCCGTCACTGGCAATGCATCCATATCAGCACGCAAAGCAATTACCGGCCCTGGCTTAGCACCTCGTAAAATCCCCACGACACCCGTGATAGCTACTTTTTCTTGAACTTCTAAACCTAACGATTTTAAATGCGCGGCTATTATGCCAGCCGTCCTAAACTCTTGATTTCCTAATTCAGGATGTTCATGAAAATCTCGGCGCCAAGCAATTACTTGGTCTTTGAGCGCATCCGATTTTTGATTAATGGCAGGCTTTAAAGCCGTTTGGGCATCTGCCAAAGAAAATTGTAAAATAAATGACGCGAGTAATAGAAATTGTTTTTTCATTTTATGTCGTTGATATTCAAAAATTTATTTCCTTTTAATACGAATAAAAAGTCCTAAGAATAAAGGTACAAAGCAGTCGATAAATTTCAGAATTAAATTCGAATTTCCGCTGTGCAACTAATCTCAGGACTCTTTAATAAAACTCAAAGTAGGAATTATTTATACCCCCACTTTTTCATGATTTGCAAATCTTCTTTTACACAATCGATTGGTGCAATTCCTTGATAGGCTTCTTGCTCAATAATGAAATGTTTGGTGCCGCCCAAAGTGTCGCCCAACTTCACCATTTCCAACACATTAATGATTCCTTTGCCTAAAATAGTACTTTCGTATTTATCCTCACCCGCTTTTGAAACGATTTCATCCTTCACGTGCATGGACACAAAACGTCCCGGCCATTTTTTCAAAATTTCGGCTGGAACGCCCCCACCATTAATCATATTACCTATATCTAATTGCTGCGTCACTAATTTAGGATCCGTGCTATTTAACATGATATCATAAAGTAATTCGCCTTCTAATTTTTCAGAGAATTCGAAATCATGGTTGTGATACCCGAATTTCATGTCAAATTTTTGACATAATTCTCCAGACTTATTAAATATGTCCATATATTTCAAAAGCAAATTTTTGTCTTTCCGAATTCCCATGTCGATCGACGGGCTAATGACAAATTCCTGACCACAAGTAGCCGCATCTTCCACAGTATTTTTCCATAAGTCAGTAAAGTCTTTTTTCGAATCATCCCAGTGTGGCTTGCCCATCACCGTGTGACCCGATGGCATTTTCAAACCTAAATCATCTAAGCGTTTCTTAAATTCCTGAGCAGACCAACCGTAAAACTTGCGATTAATGTAGTTAGCGTGTTCCACATATTTATATCCCATCTCGGCTAATTTGGTCAAAGTCCCCATGGGATCAGCCTTCATTTCAGCGCGAATGGAATACAATTGAATGCCAACCAGTTTTTTATATTTGGCAGCTGCCAAAGATTGTAAGGCCGGAGACGCGATAGCGATAGCTCCAAGGCCAAAAGCACTTTTTCTTAAAAAAGATCGTCTTGATGAATTCATATTATTAGGTTTTTTTATAGGTCTAAACTTAACAATTCTATTTCAATTTTACAAAAATCGCGTAACTTCGAATTATGCAACCTCTCGCTGAACGAATGCGTCCCACCTCTTTGGAGGATTATATTGGCCAAGAAAAGGTCATTGGCCCAAACGCTCCTTTAAGAAAAGCGATTGACGCAGGGCATTTACCCTCATGCATTCTTTGGGGCCCACCGGGGGTAGGAAAAACAACTTTAGCTAGTTTGTTGGCCGGTGCCTTAAAGCGAACCATATATACTCTTTCAGCCGTACAATCTGGTGTAAAAGAGGTCCGAGAAACGCTAGAAATGGCCAAGAAAAATCGGATGTTTAATCCGCAATCTCCCATCTTATTTATCGACGAGATTCATCGTTTTTCTAAATCCCAACAAGATTCCTTGCTCAATGCCGTCGAAAAAGGGGTGGTTACTTTGGTGGGGGCAACTACAGAAAACCCTTCGTTTGAAGTGATTTCAGCCTTATTGTCACGTTGTCAAGTCTATGTGTTGGAATCTTTGGAGTCCAAGCATCTCCAACAAATGCTAGAAAAGGCCATCGAAAAAGATCCGCTTTTCAAATCAAAAAAAATTGATTTAAAAGAAACAGATGCCTTATTTCATTTTTCCGGAGGCGATGGAAGAAAACTGTACAACCTTTTTGAGTTATTAATCTCCTCTGAGAATTCAGATAAATTAGAAATCACCAATGCGCTCGTTACGGAAAGGCTTCAGAAAAATTTGGCCTTATACGACAAAGATGGAGAGCAACATTACGACATCATTTCCGCCTTTATCAAATCCATCCGAGGTTCCGATCCTGACGCCGCTGTTTATTGGCTTGCTAGGATGCTGGTCGGCGGAGAATCCCTGGAGTTTATTGGGCGCCGACTATTAATTTTAGCTTCTGAAGATATTGGCCTTGCTAATCCCAATGCACTTTTGATGGCACAAACATGTTTCGAGGCTATTCGTGTGATTGGAAATCCAGAGTCTAGAATTATTTTATCTCAAACCGTTATCTATTTAGCCTCTTCCCCAAAAAGCAATTCGGCATATAAGGCCATTAATCAAGCGATGGATTATGTGCAGAAAACTGGAAATTTACCGGTTCCTTTACATTTGAGAAATGCACCTACGAGGTTAATGAAGGATTTGAATTATGGGGCCGATTACAAATACCCCCATGATTTCCCGGGCAATTTTGTCGAACAAAATTATTTTCCTGAGGTGGACAAAAAGCCAATTTTTTATACCCCTGGAAAAAATGCAAACGAAGATAAATTGGCAAAAATTAATCGTGACACTCCATCATAAGCAAAGCGCCTGATTGATACGAGATTTTAACAATCCCATCGGATTTTGATTCATTGCTCGAGCTGGTTTGTTGGCCCAAGACTAATACCGGGTGATTTAATTCATACACAAGACCTTCGCTTTTAACCTCCCTGGCTTCTCCATAAGGAATTAATGACAAGGGCGTCCCTGCAGGATACCACTTTTCAAAATGTTTGGGCAGCAAATAACTCGTGGAAAAATTATCAAAAAAGACAATTTTCAATTGCTCACCATAGCGCACCAATGAATGAAAATTATTTAAGGTATGATCCATTCGCTTTCCCGTGGACCATACGACATTCACCGCTGGATAACCCTCCGCCAATAAATAGTCAAAGGCTTTTTCTAAATCCGTTTTATTTTGATCTGGAGTATGAATTTTTTTCAAGGGATAATTGTCCAATACATGGGAATGATTTGTCGCATGGTCAAAATCACCCAACCACACATCTACTTTAATCCCTAAATCAATTACGCGGTGAATAGCGCCGTCTAAAACGACAACGGTGGGCGACCATTCCAACAATTGCTCCAATAAATCCATGGAACATTCTTCCCCATTGGCAATAATAAGCGCCGGTTCTTGCTTGTCGCGAATGATGTGATGAGAGGACATATTAAGACTTAAAATCAGATTTACCTCCTGATTTAGAGATCAATTTCGTTTCTTTAATAATAATTCCTTTGGAAATCGACTTACACATATCATACACCGTTAAGGCCGCGATGCTGGCTCCCACCAATGCTTCCATCTCCACTCCTGTTTTGGCTTCTAGTCGGCAAATACACGTAATAATCACCTGATCTTCGCTGGTTTCAAATTCAAATTTACAGGAATCAAGGCCTAAGGGGTGACACAAAGGAATCAGGTCAGCTGTTTTTTTAGCCCCCATCGTTCCCGCAATGGTGGCGGTTTGAATGATGCTTCCTTTCTTGGTTTGCCAACCGGCCTCTGATAATTGGGCAGCAACTTCCTTCCCTAAATACACGATTGATTGAGCGCGAGCTTCACGAACCGTTTCATTTTTAGCACTTACATCCACCATTCCTGGTTGGCCATTTTCATCTAAATGAGAGAAGGAATTTGACATATTAAAAAAATTTGTGAACAAAAATACATGACTATGTTTCATTTTAACGATTTTTTTAGAAATTTATAGAAATAGCATTTCCAAAATGATTAACCCAAACGAGGCTCTTAATTTGATTCAAGGTTTAATTGTGCCCCAACAGGTACAAATTATAGCGATTCAAGACGCCATAGGGTTGATCCTTGCAGAAGATTTATCGGCCGATAGAGACTTCCCTCCTTTTAACCGTGCGATGATGGATGGCATTGCCATCAAAAATACCGCAATAAAAAAATGGTTAATTGAGGATATTGCGTTTGCAGGAGCACCTCAAAAACATTTACGCAATTCAGATGCTGCCATCGAAATTATGACAGGAGCTCCGGTTCCTTTAGATTGTAGCAGTATTATTAAAATTGAGGATATTGTGTTCGTTGACATTGCGGGGGAAAAATGGGCGGAATATACAGGTCAAGATGCTATAAAACCCGGACAATTCGTCCATGCGCAAGCGAGTGACTGCAAAAAAAACGACCTAATTCTTTCTTCTGGGACTAAAATAGGTCCGGTGGAAATTGCCATTGCGGCGACCATTGGGAAAATGCAATTAAGCGTTTTTAAAAAACCGGCCATCGCTATTTTCTCGACAGGCGATGAAATAGTCGGCATCCATGAAAAACCACAAGCTCATCAAATACGCAGTTCCAATTCCGTGATGTTGGAATCTGTCCTAAAATCAAATGGCTTTTCTACGACAGTCGCTCATGTTAAAGATGAAAAAAGCGTCGTCGAGAAATCTTTGGAATCTGCTTTAGAAAAGCATGAAATCCTATTACTTTCAGGAGGCGTATCCGCCGGCAAAAAAGACTTTATTCCAGAAGTATTAGAAGAACTTGGGTTTAAACCGATCTTTCACAAAATAGCCCAAAAACCCGGCAAACCACTTTATGTGGGAAATAGAGCCGATGGGCGATTGGTGTTTGCGTTTCCAGGAAATCCGATATCTACATTAACCTGTTTCTGGATTTATTTTTTACCTTGGTTGCTTGGAAATCAATTGGTTTTATCTACGATATCGGTGGTGAATTTGCCTTCCTCAAATCCTACATTAGATCAATGGCTGCCCGTAAAAATAAAAGGGGGCCAAGCAGAAACCCTGAAAAATAATGGATCAGGGGATTTAATTCATTGGAAATTTGCGGATGGGCTCGTATGGCAAAAAGCAGGGTCAACAAACCAATCACTTCCATTTTTTCCTTTAAGATCATGATATGGAAATAAAATTACATGCCTTTGACTTAAAGTTAAAACATACCTTTTCCATCACACACGAATCAAGGGATGTTCAACCTACCTTAATCGTGGAACTTTGTTGGCACGGAAAAAGTGGATTCGGTGAAGCGACAGAAACGCCCTATTATGGCGTCAGCATGGAAAAAATGATTGGCCAATTAACAAGCATTAAAGGAATTCTGCCAACCGATATTTTACCTCATCCACATGATTTTTGGAAATTAATGTCCCAACATTTATTGGATGATCATCCTTTTGCTTTATGTGCCATAGACGTGGCCTACTGGGATTTATGGGGTAAAATGCATGAGAAACCCTTGCATGAAATGTGGGGGTATTCGACTGCAAAAAATATCCTGACGGACTATACGATAGGCATGGATTCAATCGAGAAAATGATTGAAAAAATGCATGAGATGCCTTTCCCTTTATATAAAATCAAATTAGGCACGGACCATGATTTGGAAATCATCGAGGCCTTGCGAAAGGAAACGGATGCCGTTTTTAGGGTTGACGCCAATACGGCTTGGACACCAGAACAAACGATTTATTTTTCAACTGTCCTGAAAGACTTGGGAGTTGAGTTCATTGAACAGCCATTAAAAGCGGATGACTGGACTGGCATGAAAAAGGTTTTTGAACAATCTGCGCTGCCCATCATGGCTGATGAAAGTTGTATTTTAGAACAAGATGTTCAGAAATGTGTTGGCTATTTTCATGGAGTGAATATCAAATTAATGAAATGTGGGGGCATTACGCCAGCTTTAAGAATGATCAAAAAAGCAAAATCCTTAGGGTTAAAAGTGATGGTGGGTTGCATGACTGAATCGACGATTGGCTGTTCGGCAATAGCCCAATTAGTTCCTCAATTAGATTTTGTCGACATGGATGGATGCCTTTTAGTTGACGATACAATTTCAAGAGGCATTCGCATTGATTACGGTAAAATTATCTATTCAAAAGTTGCCGGAACAGGAGCTGAATTAATAAAGCGCAATTGACAAACTACCAATTACATAGTGACACTAT
>CANIYB010000089.1 GCA_947471105.1 Cytophagaceae bacterium | reverse complement strand
TAAACTTTCTTTGAACGTTGCTCCAAATCCATCCATACCTGTTCCACGTCCCCAACCATCACGACTGGCTCCCCCTTGATATCCAAATCCACGAATGTAATCACGCTTATCTTTTCCCCAGTTACGGAAACGAGGGATGTAAAGGCTGTTAGGCCTGCTACCAAACATGTAATCACTCTCAAATCCTTCTACGGTCGCTGAAGCTCCCACATTTAAATGGTGATCCATGATGTTGCGACCTAATTGGTCACTATCATTTCCTAAGCCGTTTTGGTAACGACTTGATTTTGAATTCATTAAAATAGAGGTGGAACCGATAGCCCCCGCATTGACAAAAATAATTTTTGCGAAATACTCTCTAACCTCCATGGTATTTTGATCGATTACACGTACCCCTTTTGCTTTTTGTGTTGCCTCGTCATAGATAATTTCAGAGACAATCGAATTGTGCACCATCGTCAAACGTTTCGTGCGCATCGCTGCTGGTAATGTCGCCGACAAAGAACTAAAATAAGCCCCGTAAGGACAGCCGCGCATACATTTATTTCTAAAATTACATGAGCTCCGACCTAAATCCGTGTGAACTTTTCCAGGATTTGTTAAATGTGCAACACGACCCAAAGTAACCGGTCGGCCTAATTTTTTATTTACTTCATTCTTAAAATGTACTTCTGGAGCTGTGATAGCCATGGCAGGTTGGAACTCACCATCTGGCAATACATCCAAGCCTTCTGCTTGGCCTGAAATTCCAGCAAATTTCTCTACATAAGAATACCATGGCGCCATATCCTCATAGCGAATAGGCCAGTCGGTACCGATGCCATCTTTGGCGTTTGCTTCAAAATCTTGCTTATTCCAACGATAGGAATGGCGGCCCCATAAAAGAGATTTTCCTCCTGTGTGGTATGCGCGAATCCAATCAAACCCCCCTTTCTTCTCGATGTATGGATTTTGTTTATCATTTTCAAACAAATAGCGATGCTCCTCATTAGGCGTATAACCTGTTCGCATACCTGCCCAATATTCCTCGGCGGCCATGTTAGTAGGTCTGCCTCTGTGATCAAATTCCCAAGGGTGTTTCATCGCAGTTTCATATCCTTCAATGTGCTTAATCTCACGACCACGCTCAATAACGGCTACCTTTAATCCCTTTTCTGTTAATTCTTTGGCAGCCCAGCCGCCTGAAATTCCTGAGCCAACGACAATTGCATCGAAAGTTTGACCCTTTATGGCATCTATATTTATGTTCATCTTATGCTAAAAATTAATATTGAAATGATTTTTGACCAGGCAATAATTTGGTTGCCTCAAATTTTCCGGGGATCGGTTGGTATACAAACGAAGCCTCTATCCCTTTTTCAGAAGTATAATATCCTAATAGAGTCAATTCTTTGATCAAGCGCCAAAATGGAACGCCATTTGCACCTTCCAACGTTTCCTTGTCTACGTTATCACCCACCTTCATTCTACGTTGTTGGTAACTTCGCATCAGTTCTTTTGTATTCGATTCCAAAAGCGTCAAAACAGCCACTTGGCCATCATGATTTTGCGACAAAAATTTAGCTTTAATTAAATCGTTCACGCCCTTAAGGAAACTGGCATGTTCAGGAGCCTTGTAACAGTCCTTCAACATCAATTCAATAAATGCCGGAACGCCTGCGTCGATTGCGCCTGCTGTATTTGTTTTAGGGATAATGTGTTCTGCCACGGCAGCCACTATTTGTCTTTGAGCATCTGTTAATGAAAACACATCTGCATTCAAAAATTTCCCACTTTCCTTCACATCCATCGCAAATAAAGTAGGTGCGGTAAATGCGCCCCCCACCATCATGGCTATTCGGGAAACTGCTTCTCTTCGATTAAACATAGAATTTTATTTAGATAAAAAACAAATTTAATCAGATTCTTGATTTTTATAGACTATTTATAAAAAAAAGCCTGCAAGCTAAAATGAAATGAAAATAGGCTGTAAAAAAGAAAAGCTGGCAAAGAAATCCTTGCCAGCTTTTTAAAAAATTTACCCTTGAATTAATACCCAGGATTTTGCTTTAAATATCCAGGTAAATTTGACGCTCCGTCAATCGCCGTTTGTGGGATTGGGAAGATTCGCTTGTTTTTGTCTTTGCTAGACATTTCAGTCCAACCACTTTCATACTTGTTGAAACGAATTAAATCCGTCCTGCGGTGCATTTCCCAATACAACTCAAAACCACGCTCACGTAACAATAAGTCTAGATTGATCGTTGACAAAGCCGACCCAGCAGGCTTGTTAGCCGTTCTTGAAGTTCTCACTTTATTTACATCCGCTAAAGCTCCAGCTACGTCGTTTGACTTACGTAATTTGGCTTCTGCACGCATTAAATAAACATCGGCTAAACGAACAATAGAAATATCGGCTTCCCCATAGTTACGACCTGATTGAGATTTTTTACTGAACTCATATTTCTCAACTCGAAACCCTGTGCTGTAATCGCTACCCGTAGGAGTAAAGTCAATTTTCTCCGTATGAATAACCGCAGGATAAGGGGCAGCTTTTCTTGTATTGTATATTTTGCCAACCTTATATTTCCCGTCTGGGCATTTTAAAAATGCACCCCCTGAATATTGCAATCCGTATTGTTGGCCTCTCAAGATTCCACGATCTATATTATAGTCAGCCTCCGAAATACACTCATCCGTAGGTTTGATGTTCTGCTTATAAAAACGAGGATCTCCATCGGCTGGATCCACAGAGCCATAAGTAGAAACCCAAGATTGATAAAAATCAGACGTAATCCCTGGCCCATCTGTTCCATTGGCTGCTGGATAGGCTGGCAATGGTCGTTGGTCATTCGCCAAAGAGAAATAAGACATACGATTGTGTCCGTTCAATTCAGCGCGTTGGTCTATCGCAAAAATCAGCTCCTTGTTATCGTGGTTTGCATTACCAAAAATAGCCCAATAATCCGGTGATAAACTGTATTGTCCCGAGTTAATAATCTTATCTGAATACTCGATCACTTTGTCCATATCTTCTGGCTTAAAGGTATATTGAGCGCCATAAATATCTCTATATGCCGCTGCATTAAGATATAAACGAGCCAAAATTCCCCATGCGCCTGCCTTAGTCAAACGACCTGGACCCACTCCAGTTTCTAAAACTGGTTCTACGGCTAATAATTCAGATTTGATATATTCAACTGCTTTATCCCCACGTAAAATGGACGACACATCTCCCAAATCTTCTTTAGAAAATGCGATACCAAATGAATCCAACATCAACATGTTATAAAATGCGCGCATGCCTCTCGCCTCTGCTAAATATAATTTAGCCGAAGGATCTTTTGAAATTTGCAATGCATTAATAGCCGTTACCGCACGTGAAATTCCTGTTAAAATATGAACCCACTCATCCCGAACGTTCGGGTCAGTACTCATCGTTTCATGTTTGTGTAAGGACAAGTAAATTCCATTATCACCCCAATCTGTACCTCCACGATAAGGTAAGATAGCCTCATCCGTCGATATTTCATTCAAAGCAAAGTGTATCGTATGGCGATACAAGTTTGGTAAATATGCGTATACTGGAACAATGGCTCCTTCAGCTGCTTGCTTATCTGTCAAGCCTGCCGCATTATATTCGTCTAAAACGATCTCGTTCAAATTGGTACAGCTATAAAGCGCCAACATTCCAAAAACGAGTAGAGAAACTTTTTTTATCTTTTTCATTATTTTTCTATCTATTAATTAAAATGTAAGATTTAAACCAAAAATGATTGATTTGGCTTTTGGATAACTTAAATAATCGATACCATAAGAAGAAATTCCTCCTATTTGGCTATCCTTATTTACCTCAGGATCATATCCATCATAGGCTGTTTGTATCCACAGATTTTGTCCAGTTACAGATAAACGAGCGGTAGAAATCCATTTTTTGATGCCCATTTTTTGAGTATCAAAACTGTAACCCAAGGTGGCATTATTCAAACGAATAAAAGCTCCATCTTTCAAATAACGCGTAGATACAGGTGCAGCATTGCTCGTAGACTCATTCGCCAAAGCATATGCAGCTGGTATTACGTTATTATTTTTTGAGATTTTCAACTTGTAAAATGCGTTGTTGGCCGTATTGTCATAAATCATATTTCCAGATACTCCATTAAACTGCAAAGCCAAATCAAAACCTTTATAAGCTACATTTCCAAAGAAGTTATATTGTGTGCTTGGCAACGCAGTTCCTGCTGAAATACGGTCTTTGTCAGAAACAATTCCGTCGCCATCCGTATCACGGTAAGTACTAACACCTTTAGCATCTATGCCCGTAAATTCTTTTAAGAAAAATGTTCCGATCGGTTGGCCATTCACATAACCATTGATTGTAGCGGATGTCAAACCTGAACCAGAAGCACCTCCTGATTGAATCACGGTATAGGGAGAATTCACTACCTCATTCTTAATTAAGGTTAAGTTTCCGCCCACATTGTATTTCCAACCTCCAGCAGTTGTCAACTTATAATCTAAGTCTAATTCCACCCCACTGTTATTGATTTCCATGTTGGCCACATTCGCCCAAACTGAACTAGCAGGTTGAACGGGATCCGAAGGAATAATTTCCAATAAGATATTGCCTGATACTTTATTGAATACGTCCACTGACCCTGACAATGCACCATTTAAAAACGCAAAATCTAAACCAATATTAGACTGAGTCGAAACTTCCCATTGAATATCAGGATTAGCTAACCGAGAATATGTAATACCTGGAGCATAGGTTGAACCATTATCCAAAGGATATGAGGTTGTTCCCGATACAGAAGCTGTAAATAATGGTTGAGTGATTTTTGGTGGAATTTCCTGATTACCCGTTTGGCCCCAACCTCCTCTTAACTTCAAATTACTAATCGCAGTGTTCTTTAAGAATGGCTCTTCCGATAATCTCCATCCCAATGAGAATGAAGGGAAAATACCATACTTATTATTTGAACCAAATTTAGATGACCCGTCGGCACGTACCGTCGCAGTAACTAAGTACTTATCTTGATACTGATAATTCAAACGAGAGAAAAACGATTGCAATTCATTTATAAATGCAGCTCCTCCTGGCTTGTTCGTTGCCAAAGTTAACTCTTGGCCAATCCCTGGATTGTAAATAGGCTCCGTCGGAACGATTGGGAACTTATTAATACTCCATGTACGCCATAAGTATTGAATTTTTTGATATGAATGTCCTAACAAAGCAGAAAATACATGATCCCCTTCTTCTAAATTAAACGTTAAGTAATTCTCAACAAGACTATTTTGATTGCTCGTGTTGTAAGTATCTAAACGGCCATTTTGCTGAGGCACTAAATTAGCCAATGACTGAACATCGCGAACGGATGTAGAATTGTCATATCCGTAATTTAATTTATAAACCAAGCCTTTCGCTAATTTCACCGATGGCGAAATGTTGGCAATAAATCGGTTGGTTGTATTAACATCCTTATTTAATTGTAAAATCAATAAAGGATTCGTTGCATTTAAAAATTTAGCAGCTGTTTTTCCATCCGCTTCGTAGACTGGTAAAGTTGGGTTATTTGAAATCGCTGTACCCAATAAGCCTTCAATTTGTGGACGCTCATTCACCACATTTGAGAAACTGATGTTGGCATCCACAATTAAACGATCCTCCCAGAATTTTTGAGTTACGTTCATACGACCTGAAAGACGGTCTAATTGATTATTCTTAAGTATACCTTGTTGCATTTGAGCTCCAAATGAACCAAAATAAGTTAAGTTTTTAGCTCCACCCCCTAAACTTAGGTTATGATTTTGCGTGATTGCTGAACGAGTAATTTGGCTTTGCCAATCTGTATTTGAACCAAAATCTTCAAGTATACCTCCATTTTTTCCTACTTGCGTACGAAAATCAGCGGCAGATAAAACTGGCAATGGGCGCGCAATGGTTGACACGCCATAACTCGTCGAGAAATTCATCGTTGAAAATCCTGCTTTCCCTTTTTTAGTCGTAATTAAAACAACTCCATTCGCTCCTCTTGCACCATAAATGGCTGTTGCAGAAGCATCTTTCAAGACATCGATTTTCTCAATATCTTGAGGATTCATAAAGTTTAAAGGATTTCCTCCACCCGTAGATGAATTGTCTAAAGCTAATCCATCAATGACAAATAATGGGGTACTTCCCGTACGTAAACCACCTGGCCCACGAATGGTAATTCCCTGTGTTCCGCCTGGCTCACCCGTGGCTGAAGTGACATTGACACCAGCTACTTTACCTTGAAGTAATTGCTCAGGTGAATTGATAATACCTTTATTAAAGGCTTCACTTGACACGGATTTCACAGAACCCGTAACGTCTGTTTTCTTTTGAGTTCCGTAACCCACAACGACCACCTGCTCCAAACTGGAAGCATTGGCTTGCAAAGAAACGTCTATGGTAGATCGACTGCCAACGGCTATTTCTTGAGAATCATATCCCAAAAAACGAAACACTAAAACAGCCTTGTCATCCGATACATTAATCGAATATTGACCATTGGCATCTGCGGTGGCACCTTTGGTCGTTCCTTTAATTAAAACATTACCGCCAACTAAGGGCTCCTTAGTGGTAGCGTCTAATAATGTTCCTTTTACAGTTTTGCCAGAACCTTGACCCCAAGACATAGAAGGGGATAAACCCAGCAGGATGATCATCAAAAAACTGATGAGTTTCAAACCTGTAGATTTCATCAAAAATAGCTCTTGATGATACGGTAAGATTTTTTTCATAGAGATGAAATTAAAATTTTAGAAGATTAGAATGACGGAAATTTAATTCTTATTTATTTAAATACCTTCAGAAAAATTACGCAAACGTTTGCATTTGAACTTTTCTAAGGGTACAACAAAAGTAAATACTCAGAAAGCGCCCATTATTACCAAATTGTTTCCTTTAGGTTAAATAATTAAATCTTGGAAAAATGATTTCTTTGAGAAGACGATCGAACGATCAATTCGGGTTCAAGGGTAACTTGTTGATGATCAGAGATTCCGTTCATTTTTGACAAAAACAATTGAGCAGATTGTTCTCCAATTTTTTTACTTTGTCTCGAAACAGAACTTAAAGCAATAGGGGCAAAAGCAGCTAGAGGAATATCATCAAAACCGACCAAGGCAATATCTTCGGGAATTTTATAATTTCTTTCTTGGATTACTTTCATCGCACCAAAACCCACTTCGTCATTTACCGCAAAAATTCCATCTGGTTTTGCTTTCTGATCCAACAAGTGCATGGTTGCCTCTAGACCACATTCAGGGGAAAACTTTACTTGCTTCACTAATTCTTCTTCAACCTCCCTCCCATATTTTTTCAAACACGCTTCGTAACCCTTAAATCTTTGTTGGGACACCGTAATCCCCCTAGGCCCATGCAAGTGGGCGATTCGTTGACAACCCATTTGAATTAGATGCTCTGTCGCCATAAAAGCCCCCTTAAAATCATCCGTAATCACCCGGTCCACATCCAATGCATGGTAAAAACGATCCATAAAAATGATCGGTAATGATCGGCTTATCGCCAAATCTATATGCTCATTCAATGAACGGTCAAAGGTTTCTTGAGATAGCGAAATACAAATAGCATCCACGCGATTAGCGACCAAACGATTTAAATATTCCTTTTCCAGGGCATGACATTCATTCGTCACACAAATATTTAACAAGTAGCCTGCGGGTTGTAAAATAGCCTCAAGGCCTTCAATAATGGCCGTCTCGTGATAATGAGAAATGGATGGAATGATGACACCTAAAGTCTTTGATCGCTTATTTAATAAACTGAGCGAAATCGTATTTTTTTGATAACCCACTTTGTTTGCATATTCCTGAATCGTCTTTCTTGTGTCTATGTTGATCATCGGATGATCGTTCAAAGCTCGCGAAATAGTGGAAGGAGCACACTTGAATTTACGGGCAATGTCTTTAATTGAAACTGCGTTTCCCATCTAAATTCTTATAGTTTTATATTGGTTATCAAATCAAATATATCAATTTTAGATGAAAAGATTACATTCATTTGATAAGTATACTTGAAATCATATAATGCCAGCAAGTAAATAATTAGGAAATTCCCCGCTCCCTTCCTAATTTCATCTTTCTAAACCTATCATGTATGCCCACTTCGAATCCAGCATTCGACAATAATAAAATACCTGTTCAAAAACTATGGCAAGTCATTATTGCCTCCTCCGTAGGAACAGTGATTGAATGGTATGACTTTTATATTTTTGGCTCCTTATCGGCCATTATTTCTTTGTCATTTTTTCCTAAAGATGACCCAACGGCCGCCTTTTTATCCACGTTAGCGGCATTTGGGGCTGGATTTATTGCAAGACCTTTTGGAGGAATCATATTTGGGCGCCTCGGAGATCGAATTGGCAGAAAATATACCT
>CANIYB010000088.1 GCA_947471105.1 Cytophagaceae bacterium | reverse complement strand
TCCAGAACATTTAGTACATCCTATGCGGATGGATATTGTCGAAGGTGGTTTCAAAGAGTTAAGTTCTGCTGCTGAGGTGGAAGATACGATGGCACAGCCAGGAACTACTTTATTGTTTATCAATTCAGTTTGTGGTTGTTCTGCTAGAACAGCTCGACCAGGTGTAAAAGAGGCGGTTGCCGCTTCAGAAAAAAAGCCTGCAAATTTAGTGACTGTTTTTGCTGGAGTAGACCAAGAAGCTACCCAAAAAGCACGTGAGTATACATTGCCTTATCCTCCATCTTCGCCGTCTATCGCTTTATTTAAGGATGGGGAATTGGTGCATTTTGTAGAACGTCATCATATTGAAGGCCGTTCAGCTGAAATGATCGCAGGACATTTAGAAGGTGTTTTCGAAGAGTTTTGCTAAAAAATTAAGTATAAAAAAAAGGAGCTAGCAATCTGCTAGCTCCTTTTTTTATGTTTAATCATTAACTTATTGCTTCGGTGCTCCGCCTACCGCACCTGATTCAGATGTAGCATTTTTAGCTTTTTCTGCCATCTTTTTAGCAGCACCTTCATAATCACCTGCTTTCACAAATGACATTTTTAGTAAGTCGATGGACTTTCTAGAAGCTTGTAAAATTTGCTCCGGCGTTAAGCCCTTAACCTTATTCTCTAAATCATCCGCCCATTTCATGTTACGGTTTAAGTATAAATTTGAATTTAAGGTAGAACTTAGTCCGCCGTCTTGTGAACGACCTACTGCTCTTGCTTGAATCCATGATTTTTTAGCTTCGTCGATTTCTTTTTGCGTAAAACCTTCCTTTAACACTTTTTCGATTTCTTCTTTAAAGGCAGCTTCTAATTTGGCCAAATTTTCTGGCGCATAGATCGCATAGCCTACAAATGCACCAGATTGATCTAAAGGACTAGCCGCAAATTGCGAACCTACTCCATATGATAAACCTTCTTTTTGACGAATACGATTCATTAATCTCGAACTTAAACCTGATCCACCACCAAGCATGTAATTGCTTAATTCTAAGGCTGCAAAATCTGGGTCGCTATCTGACATTTTGATGGGTTGGTAAGCTAAAAAGAAAGCATTTGCTTTATCTGGCGTTTCGATTGATTTTACTTGCCCCTTGATATCTTTGAAAACTTCAGGTACTCTGGTAAAAGGTTTTGGCGACTTCCAATCAGCAAATTCAGCTTTTATGGTAGCTTTTAACTCGGCCTCATCGAAATCCCCAACGGCAGAAAATGTAGCATTTGATGCTCCATAAAAGCCTTTGTAGAAAGCAATGGATTGTTCTAATTTGGCAGATGAATAATTTGTCGTTTGTTCTGCCATCGTAGGCTGATAGCGTACATCATTTTTAGGATAATGTCCACTTCTTAATTGGCTCAAAGCCTCACTAGCTTTAGCCGTCGGCTCACTTTTTTGCGATTCAATTTGAGTTAAATTTTCTTGTTTTAATTTCTCAAATTCTTCTGCTGGGAAGATGGGTTGCTTTAATGCTTCCGCAACTAATTTAAGCGCTGGAATTAAATTATCTTTTGTCGTTTCGATGGATACGTTGGCCTGAGTAGGTCCACCCGAGATAGAAACACGTGCTTTTAATTTATCTAATTCATCTTTAAATTGTTGGCGTGTATGCTTGGCCGTTCCTTTTGTCAACATATCAGCTGCCAAATCAGCGGCAGTTGAAGTGCCTAATAATGATTTTTCATCTCCAAAACGAAGTGTCATTTTTGCATAAACTGAATTACCTCTCGTTTTTTTAGCTAATAGAGCTAATTTGATACCGGCTATGTTTTCCACTTTAGTCCTAGCATCTATATTGCTTGGTGATGTATCAAAGGCTTCCCCTTCTGAAACAGCGGCTTTTCCTTTGAAGTCCTTTAAGATTTCTGCCACATCTTTGGCTTCAGGAATTTCAGCGCGATCTGGCTTATCCGTTGGGATGAATATACCTGAAGTCCGATTTGATGATTTGAAATAGGCTGCTGCAACTCGTTGGATGTCGGCAGGAGTGATTTTTTCCAATTGGTTTCTGGTATGAAACAATAATCGCCAGTCGCCTTGAGCAATATATTCCGACATGCCGATACCCACTCGCTGAGCATTATTCAAAAGAAGTTCTATGTTTTTGATTCCTTTGGTTTTTATGCGATCAACTTCTTCCTTAGTAGGAGGTATTTTCGCAAAGTTTTCAATGGTTTCAATCATGATTTTTTTCACTGAATCCAATGATTTATCCTTTAAAACCTCAGCACCAAAGTAAACAAGTCCCGGCTCTTTTAATTGGTATGTACTTCCGAACTGGCTTGAAGCCTTTTTTGTATCAATTAAGGCTTTGTATAAACGACCTGATGGTGCATCTGTTAATAAATCTGCCATCACATCTATTGCAACGTAATCTGGATGTAAACCTGATGGAATGTGATAGGCCATACCCACCACTTGAACATCACCTACACGTTTTAATATTACCTCTCTTTCGCCATCTTGCGTAGGTTCAGCTGTAAATGTTTTTGTTAGTTCACGCGTCGGACGCGGAATTATGCCAAATTTTTGGTTAACTAATTGCAAGGTTTTGATGGGATCAAATTTTCCTGCGATCAATATTACCGCATTATCGGGTTGGTAATATTTGCGATAATAAGCTTGAAGATTCTCGATAGGTACTTTTTCGATATCTGAACGGGCGCCTATAGTTGAGTTACCGTAATTATGCCATAAAAAAGCGGTCGAAACAATTCGGTCCATTAGTACGCTTCCTGGATCGTTTTCACCCATTTCAAATTCATTACGAACAACCGTCATTTCGGTTTCTAAATCACTTTTTGCAATACGAGAATTGATCATACGATCGGCTTCCATGTCTAAGGCCCAATCTAAATTTTCATCCGTCGAGGCAAAAGTTTCGAAGTAATTGGTACGATCTAACCAAGTCGTTCCATTAAACTGTGCGCCATGATCAGAAATTTCTTTGGCTACATCCTTATGTTTTTCTTTGGTCCCCTTGAAAACCATATGTTCTAATAAATGAGACATACCTGTTTCACCATACCCTTCATGGCGAGAACCTACCAAATAGGTAATGTTCACGGTGATGGTTTGTTTAGATGGATCTGGGAATAACAGAACCTTGAGCCCATTGGCTAATTTGTATTCAGTAATTCCTTCCGCTGAGGTTACTTTTTCTGGGATAGGCAAGGAAGCTGCCGGTGCTGCTACCGTTTGTTTTGCCGTTGATTTAGTGGCAGTGGGTTTTTGTTGGGCTATTATCGCCGCAGTCGAACTAACTAACAGGAGTCCCGCAAGGATTATTCTTTTCATGGTATTAATTGAATGTTGATTTAAATTTGAAATATTTTTTTTAGGATGGATGGATATATAAATCCACGATAGGATTTATTTTTTGTATTGTTGGATCAATTTAAAGATTGCTTTTTGTGTTTCTAGGTTAGGGAAATATTCAAACATGATGACGTGTTGGTCATAATCCAAGATAAGTCCTGATTCTAAAAAGTGAAATGCTTCTTTAAATTGGCCTGCTTTGATTAAGAAAATTGCGGATCGATAATAGAAGTCGGCTTCTTCCGGTAATTCGTCAATCGCAGATAACATGATGTCAGCTGATTTCTCAAAATCTTCGAGGTCATAGTGCAATTGGGCCCATTTAACCCAAGTAGGTGCAAAGAAGGAATCTAACTCGATGGACTTCTGATAAGCTTCATCCGCCGAAACGGTATTACCTAAATAAGCCTCAACATCCGCTAAACCAGTCCAGTACAATGGATTAGATTCATTTAATTTGATCGCTTTTTTCAAAAAATGCAGGGATTCAAACCATTTGTCCATTTCGGTTAAACAAACTGCTAATCCATAATATCCTTCATCCCAAAGCGGATCAAGTTTTACTGCATCTTTATAATTGGATAATGCAGCGTCAAATTTCTTTTGTCTTTCTAAACTAGCTCCTAAGCAACAAAATAATTCAGGGTTAGGATCGTCACAAGTGAGGCATTGTGTGTAAGACTCTTCGGCTTTCACGTAGTCTTTTAAGTTCATGTAGGTATTCCCCAAATTGAACAATGATGAACCAAAAGTAGGTTCAATGGCTAAAGAATACTCATAGGCGTCAATCGCCTTTTCAAATTGCTTAAGTTTAGAATAGGCGATGCCTAAATTATACCAAGCGGTATAGGAGAAAGGATCTTGGTCAATAAAGTTTTTATAATATGGTATGCTCTCGTCGATTTTACCTATTTCATCTAAGGCATTAGCTAATTCGACTAAGGCATTTTCATTTTCAGGGTTATATTCAAGTGATTTTTTGAACATGTCAACTGCCTCGCGGGGTTTGAACCAGGCCACATAACTTAAACCTAATCTGAAGTAGACTTCATCTTTTTCTTCATAAGCTTCTAAAGCTTCTAAAAATAGATTGACGGAAGCTTCATGTTGGCCCATTTGGCTCAATAAAGAACCTTTAACCAAGATGAGCTCAATATCGGTAGGAAATAATAGAATTGCATTTTCAATGATTTCCATGGCATCTTCTGGTTTTTGGATTTCTCCCAAAACTTGTGCCTTTAGAATAATTAATTCGAGTGTATATGGAAAATGGGTAAGCCCCAAATCACATGCTTTCAATGCTTCATCAAACTTGGATTGCATAAAATAATGATCCGCAATTTGCTCTAACGTGTCTATGTCGAAGAAAGAATCCTCCTGATTATTTAACATCTTTTCAAATCTTTGAACGGAAGAATTGATATCTTCTCTGTTTTCATCGAATTCGGGATCCAGCATAGAGTATTTTTGGAGGTTAGACGCTATAATTTTTACTAAATTAAAGCAATTATTTTTAATTTTTAAACAGTATTTCAACCTAAATTTGTTCCAAAATTTTAATTAATGCCACAGCCAACTGCAATCATCGATTTAGGTACAAATACCTTCCAACTTTTAGTGGCCACTCGGGGAAATATTTCTGAACCCCTACAGATAATTTGCCAGTTACAGCGACCGGTCCAATTGGGCTTAGGGGCTATGGAAACTGGGCTTTTACAAAAGGATGCGATGGAACGTGCTTTAATGGCTTTATCCGAATTTAGAGATGTGGCTGTTTCCAATGGCTGCGAAAATAACCGAATTCATGCCATAGGCACGAGTATTTTACGAAGGGCTTCTAATACGCCTCAATTTGTTGAGGAAGTCCATGATCAATTAGGGATTAAAATCCAGGTAATTTCTGGGATTGAAGAAGCGGATTTGATTTACCATGGAATTTATCATTCATTGCCGCAGCCTTGGAATCCCATTAGTTTAGTCATGGATATTGGGGGAGGAAGTGTGGAATTCATCTTATTTGAAGGAACAAGGATTTTGTTTAAAGTTAGTTTAGAGCTGGGTGGCTTACGCCTTTTATCCTTATTTCAGCAAGATGGACAATTTCATCTTGCTAAACTCGTGGACATGCAAACCTATATTTTAGATCAAATGAAACCTTTGTTTACCGCCTGTGCGGAATATAAGCCTAGCGTTTTAATCGGTGCGGCGGGTTCCTTTGAAACCATTTGGGATTTAGCTAATGCGGACATGCCGACTCGCGTCATTCCTCCAGCGTCTAAATTGGTTATAACGCAATTTTACCAACAAAAGAAAATCGTAGAAGAAACTGATTTTGTAGGCCGACAAACAATCAAGGGGATGAAAGCTTTTCGAGCGGGGATATTACCCTATGCTAATGTTTTGATAGCCACTGTTTTGAAGGAATTAGCCATCAAAAATATGTGGGTGTCTTCTTACAGTTTAAAAGAGGGCTATTGGTTTCTTCAGAATAAATAAAGCTAAAAAGATCTGGTTTTTTTTGAAAAAAACAATTAAAATGATAATCTTTAAGGTTATAAAGTGTTATTAAATTTTTCAACAAATATTTATGTCATCGATACTTAATTTAATTCTGTTACAAGCAACCGCTCAAGAAGAATTCACCATTTTAAGTTTATTGGAAAAAGGGGGATATGTTATGTATCCAATCTTGTTCTTGTTCAGTGCTGCTGTCTTTTTATTTATTGAAAGGTATTTATATATCAGAAAGACGACTAAAATAGACGAGAACTTTCTTCATAACATCAATGAACTTTTGTTGGCCGGTAATATCCAAGCAGCCATTACCTATTGCAAGAATTCTAAATTCCCAATTGCCAATATGTTGGAGCGTGGATTGGGTCGTTTGGGTTCTCCCATCCGTGAAATTGAAAGTGCGATTGAGAACAAGGCTAAGTTGGAAATCTACAACATGGAAAAGAACTTAGGTATTTTGAGTTCGATTGCACGTATTGCGCCTATGTTTGGATTCTTGGGAACGGTTACGGGTATGATTCGTACGTTTCATAATATTTCAACTTCCAATAAAATTGAGATCTCGACGATCGCTTCAGGTATCTATGAGAAAATGGTTACTTCTGCTTCAGGTTTAATTGTAGGTATCATTGCCTATGTATTGTATACGCTATTAATGACCATGATTGATCGCAGTATTAATAAGATGGAAATTGTAGCGATGGATTTTATTGATTTATTGCATAAGCCAGCTAATAAAAAATAATTGTATGAATTTTAGAAAGCGCGAAAGAGAAGCATCCGAGGTTGAGACAGGTGCATTAGCGGATATTTTGTTTTTCTTATTGATGTTTTTTTTAATGATATCGACTTTAGCCTCTCCGGATGCTATTCGTTTATTGCTTCCAAAAGCTGATTCTACCAAGGTTACCCCACCCGTAGTGGAGTCGATTCGTTTGTCGGTGGATGCCAATAATGCTTTTTATTTGGATGGCAATGCCAATGGTATTGCGATTGAACAGGTGGATTCTGCATTAAAAGTTATTTTACAAACGAAGAAAGCCACTTCATTGATTATTTCAATCGATAAAACGCGTACCGTACAGGATTTGACTGATGTGTATGATTTAGCTGCCAAGAATAACCTATCGATGGTGATGGCAGCTGAGAAGAAAAAATAAAATATATGGAAGGCTACTTGAATATAGCCCTTAAATCAATAGCCGTTTACGTGTTCATCGTGGCGGCTATTCGTGTTTTTGGAAAGAAAGAGTTTGCTCAATTATCGATCATCGATTTAGTTTTCATTTTATTAATCTCTAATTCAGTTCAAAATGCCATGGTAGGGGCTGATTCGTCTTTGGAGGGTGGATTAGTTGCGGCATTTTCACTTTTTCTGATGAATTATGTATTCAAAAAAATATCCTTGTTTAGTACGGGATTTTCCAAGGCCGTCGAAGGGGATCCGATTATGTTAATCTATCAAGGAGAAGTGAAATTGGACGGATTAAAAAAAGCGCAAATTTCAGTAGACCAACTGAACGCCGTGGTCCGTGAGCATGGGGTAGAAAGTGTTGAATTGGTTAATCTAGCGATGTTTGAAGTAGATGGTAATATCTCAGTACTTTCGGATAATTTCAAGAAAAGCACCAAAAGAAAACATAAAGGTCATCGAGTAATAGGCAAAAATACAGCCTAATATTGTATATTTGCTGTATTCTAGTCTGTTTGTAGAGACCAGATTCATTTTGTTTTCGTATTTGATGGAAAAGATTTTAAAATTTGGGGGTACGAGTTGTGGTAGTGTAGTCAGTATTCAATCTGTTATTTCGATCATCGAATCGAATTTTAAGGCTCAAACTAAATTTGCAGTGGTTTTTTCCGCCATGAGTGGTGTGACAAACCAATTACTTGAAGCGGGAAACCTAGCTTCCAAGAGAAAAAATATAGATAATTCCATCATTGAAGATATTGAAAATCGTCATTTTGAGATTATCAAGCACTTTATTCCGGTTACGGGCCAGTCCCAAGTGATTGCCCAAATCCGAACATTAATCAATGAATTGCGCGATGTTTTAAAAGGAATAAGTTTGATCAAGGAGATTTCACCTAAGACCTCTGATTTGTTGGTAAGTTTTGGAGAACGTTTATCGACCCAATTGATCTTTTCGGTTTTGCAACAAAAAGGTTTGCCCGTTGCATATGTTGACGCCAGATTGTTAGTAAAAACCAACCGGAATTTTGGTAAATCCGAGGTCTTATTTTCAGAAACAAATCCGTTAATCCAATCTTATTTCAAGGATAATGCTGATAAAATATGTTTAATCACAGGTTTTATCGGCTCTGATATGGATGGTGACACCACTACGTTAGGTCGGGGTGGTTCTGATTATACGGCTTCTGTTTTTGGCTCTGCTTTAGATGTTAAGGAGATTGAAATATGGACGGATGTGGATGGAATGATGACCGCAGATCCTCGAAAGGTGTCTGCTGCTTTTACGATTCCATCTATTTCGTATGCAGAAGCGATGGAGTTAACTCATTTTGGGGCTAAGGTTATTTATCCTCCTTCCTTACAACCTGCAT
>CANIYB010000087.1 GCA_947471105.1 Cytophagaceae bacterium | reverse complement strand
GATTTAGATCGATATCAGATTGCTGATATTCGTTACACAAGCTGGGCTGAAATAATCAAAAATATGCATCAAGACAGTTTAGTAAAACACGGAATCGTCCCCTGGCATATTCCCATTTTATACCAAGAATTAAAATATGCGTTTGTCCGTCTAGACACCATCAAGATTATCAAATTGTCAGCCGAAATGGGCCATTATATTGGAGATTTACATGTTCCATTGCATACGACATCCAATTATGATGGGCAAAAAACGGGGCAAACAGGATTACATGCGTTTTGGGAATCTCGCATTCCTGAACTATTAAATGAGGCATTAGAAGAGTGGGTTGGACCGGCCACATTTGTCTCAAATGTACCTAAATCGGCGTGGGATTGGGCTTTAGAATCACATACGGAAGTGAAAATTTTAATTGACAAAGAAGCCAAATTAAACGCCACATTTAAGCAATCAAAGAAATATACGTTTGAAAAAAAAGGCAACGTACTACAAAAGAATTATAGCGTAGAATACAGTAAAAAATATCATCAAGTACTTGACCATCAAATAGAAAATCGGTTTCAAAGTGCGTATAAACATGTAGGCGATATTTGGTATTCTGCTTGGATTGAAGCGGGCCAACCCTTTTTTAAATAAAATTTTGCAATTTTACAGGATGGAAGACATAAAATTTGTACAGCTAAAACCAGGAAAAGATTCACCAGTGAAGAGATTTCATCCTTGGATTTTCTCAGGAGCAATCTTAAAACAAAGTGATCATTTAAAAGATGGAGATTGGGTTAATGTAATCAGTTCAAGAGATGAGTTCTTAGGAACGGGTCATTTTCATCATGGAAGTATTTCTGTCAAAATTGTTTCTTTCCAAGAGATCACGTCAAAAGAAGAATTCTGGATACAAAGAATTAAAAATGCATACGAATTAAGGCAAAAGCTTCCATTGGGGGAAACTAATGCATACCGACTAATCCATGGTGAAGGCGACGGATGTCCTGGACTGGTGATCGACCATTACAACGGAGTTTTTGTATTTCAGGCGCACACCATAGGGATGCATTTAGATCGCATGGAAGTCGTGAATGCTTTAAATCACGTTTTTGGGAAAAAGATTAAAGCTATTTATGATAAGAGCAAAGAAACATTGCCACCTGAGTATGCTCAAAACTGCAACAATGGTTATTTAGAAGGAAAAGCGGATACACCTTATGAAATTACAGAAAATGGGATAAAATTTTCGGTCAATTGGGTTACTGGGCAAAAAACAGGTTTCTTTATTGACCAGCGCGATAATAGACAATTACTATCGATGTATTCAAAAGGCAAGACTATATTAAATACATTTTGCTATTCAGGTGGGTTTTCTATGTATGCGCTAAAAGAAGGTGCTAAAAGAGTCGTTTCATTGGACACCTCAGCTAAAGCGATTGATTTAGTTAATGCCAATTTAGCCTTAAATGAATTCCCCAATAAGAAACATGAATCCATTGTAGGTGAAACACTACCCTATTTAAAGAACTGTGAAGAAGAGTTTGATATTATAATTTTAGATCCACCTGCCTTTGCTAAATCAATCAGCAGTAAACACAAGGCCCTTCAAGGGTATCAAAAAATCAATTACTTGGCTCTTAAAAAAATCAAGAAGAACGGTCTCATTTTCACATATTCATGCTCTCAAGTAATTACGAGAGACTTATTTTATAATATGTTAGTCGCCGCAGGAATAGAGACTGGTAGGGAAATCCAAGTCATTCATCAAATGACTCAAGCTCCAGACCATCCTATTAACTTATTTCACCCTGAAAGTAATTACTTAAAGGGGTTTGTATTAAGAGTTATCTAATTCACAAAACGGAAGATACGATTCCAACGAATTTTACCAGAGAAAAGACCTTTGTTAGGATCTAATGACATCCAAACAAATACGGCTTTCCCTACGATATGATCGGCTGGAACAAATCCCCAAAACCGAGAATCAGCTGAATTGTGGCGATTATCACCCATCATAAAATAATAATCTTGTTTAAAAGTATAGCTATTCAATACTTTTCCATTTTGTAAAATTTTGTCTCCTTCGATCGTTATGCCATCGTTTCCTTCATACTTCTGAATAGCTTCTTGGTATAATTTGACATTTTTGGCATCTAAAGTGACAGTCCAACCTTTTGCCGGAATTTGTAAAGGTCCAAACCAATCTCTATTCCATTTGAACTGCGTAGTATCATGTGGAAAAATAGCTTCAAATGCTTGCCCTTTCACATCTTTAAATGAATCATAATCAAAAGTCTTTTTAAACGATGATTTAGAAATTTCTGAAATCTTACTTAAAGATGTATTCAATTTATATCCAACTAATTGGTTTAATGAGTCAGCCAAAGGCAACCAATCTGCAGAATCAAAACTTGCATCAGGTGAATTACGAATACCAAATTGATCAAAAAAACTTTCTTCTAATGTTTCCTTCGTCTTCATGAATACAGGATGCTGCATTCTTTCGGGATTTTCCATGGCCTTATTATTGATAAATACCTGTTGGTTCCGAACTTCAATAACATCCCCTGGTGTAGCGACACACCTTTTTACATAAAAAGTACGCAAATCTAATGGAGCATCTCCATCGTCTTCCCAATTAGGTGCATTAAAAACAACGGCATCCCCTTTTTTAACCTCGGTGAAGCCAGGCAAACGGAAGGTTGGCAAATTCAACCAACGTAAATAAGAAGGTATATTAGTAAACCATATTTTTTGATGTGTTAAAGGCAATTGCAAAGGAGTTTTGGGTGTGCGTACCCCGTAATGCATTTTACTAACAAACAAAAAATCACCGACCATCAACGAACTTTCCATGGATGGAGTAGGAATCGTATAGGCTTCAAAAAGGAAAAAGCGAATAAGGGTAGCCGCGACTACAGCAAATAAAACAGAATCCAGCCATTCTCTAAAGGCTGATTTTTGCGTAGGTTTTTTTGCGTCTTTGGAATTCATCATATTATTTTTTATGTAAATACTTATCTATTAACTCTTGTGATGGCTTATTTATGTAAGGAGAAGGAAAACCTCTTTCTATAAAATCAACATCTTCCATATTGGTATACCGTAAATGAGACGACCACCTGATTTCATTGTTGGTGATAACTCCTGATTCATGAACTAACAAAGTGGAAAAAATAACAATATCCCCCATATTCACTTCAGGTTGTAATTTAGGATACTTAGTTCGATCAAATGGCACTTCAGCAAAACCATTTTCTAATCTATCCGTCAGTGGTCCCAATTTATGAGACCCTGGGTAAAATATGACAGGTCCATGTCCAATTTCCAAATCAATTAAAGGAAACCAAACAACAATTGAGTCTTGGGAAGCCAACATGGAAACCCAATCTTGATGCAATGGCGTTTTATAGAAATGCTCTGACATGGCAAGGTTGGGATGATTAAAAAACAACATGGGCCTAGTGCACATCAAAGGCTTCGATAAACCCAAATTTTTAACTAATTCAATCAAATCAGGGTTCACGGATAATTGATATAATTCAACTAATCCCGTTTGAATCAACTTGCCGCAACTAATAAAAGTGTCTAAATGATTTTGAAACAATTGGGTCATTTGAGATAAATAATCCCCCTTTATACCTAAATGATCAAATTGAATTTGGAAAATATGCTTAGCGGCTAATTGAATGTCCTCAATTAATTTGCGCTCGAAAAAACCTGGAATAACAATGACTCCATTTTCCTTTAAATCCGATTTCAATTGATCTAATTTCAACATCTTCATTAATTTAACATATCGTCCATTCCTAAAACACCTTTTTTGCCTAAAATCCATTCAGCAGCGATCACAGCACCCAATGCAAAACCCTCACGAGTAAATGCCTCATGGGTAACTTCAATTTGATCTACTTTAGAAATGTATTTTACGGTATGAGTTCCTGGTTTAGTGGATTCTCTCTGAGACCAAATAGCAATTTCATCAGCTCCAGGAATTTCATTATTAACCCATTTTGTCTTATTCGAATATTGACTCATGATTCCTTCGGCAATCGTGATGGCTGTCCCACTTGGCGAGTCTTTTTTCTCTACATGATGGATTTCATTCGTATAAATATCATATCCAGCATGCGGTTGCATTAATTTTGCCAATTGCTTATTCAATTTGAAAAACAAATTAACTCCTATTGAATAATTAGACGCGTAAAAAAAAGTTGAATCAAATGATTGAGTCGCTTTTTCCACTTCAGCTTTTTTCTCTAACCAACCTGTGGTCCCACAAACGATAGGAATTTGTTTCTCAATGCACTTCATGATATTTGAAAATGCAGAAATAGGATTTGAAAACTCAATGGCGACATCGACTTCTTTATTCGTTAAAGAAATTAAATCGTCCGGGTTTTCAATATCTATTTTGGAAACTATTTGATGCCCACGGTCCATCGCTATGCGCTCAATCTCCTTCCCCATTTTTCCGTAACCAATTAAAACTATCCTCATCGCAATCGATTTTTAAAATTAAAAGTCAAAGATACACTAGAAAACATTCCTTTTGAAATAGGATCAAATTCAAAATTAGGTTTAATCTTTAAACTTATATCATCAGATACATCAAAAGTCTTTAAATGGGCGCTTACGTTGGCATCAACCACATTAAATGCCCACGCCACTACAATGCCTATATAAGTGTAATCTCTATTTCTCCTAAATCCGTCATTCAAACGCTTTAATTGATTCACATCCAAATCTCTGATCACCCCATCTTCATAAGGAACTGCGACGGTAGATGGTGGAACATAAGTAGGATCTTCCGTATGAGGTGAAACAATGTAATAATAATCCCTGTACTTCATGTACCGCACATGATTGTAATTGGCAATTAACCCTAACGTGATAAATGCACCGGCAACCAAAGGCAATTTCCAATACTGTCGATTATTGATTTGACCCCAACCAGGAACCATCAATGAGTGCAAAGTACTAACCCTTGGAATTATTTTATTTTTTTTAATTGATTTTAATGCCGCAGAATCGATTTTGATAGCAGTCGTATCCACTACATTTCCTTGCATATTTATTGAAAAAAATATGCTTATGATAAATGCATGAAAATGTAATTTAAACCTCATTAGGCTATTTTTGAACAAAAGAAATCAACTTTTCAAGTTCCTCTTTAGACTTAAATGACACCTTCAATTCACCCTTACCATCGTCATTCATTTTTAAACTGACAGGTAATTTAAACAAGGTAGATAAATTAGCTTGCCAGGAACGTAGTTGGTCCACTTTAACCTCTGACCTATCGACTGGGTTGACTTCCGTATGAGAAGATTGCCTAACAGCGTCCTCCAATTTCCTCACCGACCATTCTTCTGAAATCGTTTTTAAGAATAGGGCATTTTGAATCTCCGTATTTTCTAAAGAGATTAACGACCGAGCGTGCCCCATGGATATTTTATTATCACGAATCGCAATTTGAATATGTGCCGGTAATTTAAGTAACCGAATATAATTCGTTACCGTGGATCTATTTTTTCCTACCCGAGCTCCCAAATCCTCCTGCTTTAAATGACACTCCTCCATCAATCTTTTATAAGAAAGGGCAATCTCAATGGCATTTAAATTTTCTCTTTGAATATTTTCAATGAGGGCCAACTCAATCATTTGTTGGTCATCCGCCATACGCACATAGGCTGGAATTCGAGTCAAACCGGCTATTTTTGAAGCCTGAAATCTTCTTTCCCCAGAGATTAATTGGAATTTGCGTGGAGCAATTTTTCTAACCGTGATCGGCTGAATAATCCCTTGAACTCTAATGGACTCAGCTAAATCATTTAATGCCTCTACTTCAAAATGCTCACGAGGTTGAAATGGATTTGTCTCTATGCAATCCAGCGCAATTTCCTCCATCAAATTAACAGAATCAAGACTTCCAGCATAATCAGAGGCGTGCAAACCTTTGGCTTGTAGCTTATCGGAATCTTCCAATAATGCCCCTAATCCCCTACCTAATCCAGTTCTCTTCTTCAAATTTGACTCTTGTTTACTCATTACATTAAAAATTAAATCTCCAATAAAAGACCATTTTTTCGCACAATTTCTTTAGCGAGATTTAAATAACTAATAGCTCCTTTACTTTCTGCATCATGCAAAATGGCTGGAATCCCATAACTCGGAGACTCCGACAAACGAATATTTCTAGGTATAATCGTCTCGAAAACCATATTTTTAAAATGAGAATTGACCTCATTAACCACTTGATTCGATAAACGTAACCTCAAATCATACATGGTCAACAAAATTCCCTCGATTAACAATTGAGTATTTAAACGACTTTGTATAATCTTAATTGTATTTAAAAGCTTTCCCAAACCTTCCAAAGCATAATATTCACATTGAACAGGAATAATCACCGAATCAGCTGCTGTTAAGCTATTAATCGTAATTAATCCAAGCGAAGGGGAACAATCCATGATGATAAAATCATAGTCTTCTTTAATTTCCTTCAAAGCTTCTTTCATTTTACCCTCCCGATTTGTCAGATTAATCATTTCAATTTCAGCACCTACTAAATCAATGTGCGAAGGAATGATATCCAAAAACGGAACTTCTGTGGGCATTATACTGTCTTTTACCAACGAAATCCCAACCATGCATTCATAAATACTTTGGGAAATCTCCTTGGGATTAAAACCTAAACCAGAAGTTGAGTTTGCTTGGGGATCCGCATCAATTAGCAATGTTTTTAAATCTAAAGCAGCTAGACTAGCTGCTAAATTAATAGCAGTAGTTGTTTTACCTACCCCACCCTTTTGATTCGCTATTGCTATGACTTTACCCATAAAAATCTAAATTTTTCTTTTGACTAATCCAATCAACAATATTACAAAAAAGGTTTCACATCTTTGATTAAATTCCAGCCCAATAAAATCAATATTTAAAATTAAATTTGAGATTAAAAAAATATAAAAACTAAATTATCTAGCTATATTGTCATCAAAATCGACCAGTCAACTATGAATCAAAATACTTCTTCGCATCCTAAAGGGCTTTATGTACTATATAGTACGGAAATGTGGGAGCGCTTCAATTTTTATGGGATGCGTGCCTTACTTTCTTTATTTTTAGTCAATGCCCTAGCCTATAAGCAAAACGAAGCATCCATCATTTATGGCGGATTTTTAGGGTTAAGCTACCTAACTACGATGTTGGGTGGATATGTGTCAGATCGATATTTAGGAAATCGGAATTGCATTATTTTGGGTGGTATTACGATGGCTGTAGGCCAACTTTTACTTTTTGGATCAGCGAGTACGTTTCTTGAGGGAGTTGAAACAGCAAATTTATTCATGTGGTCAGGTTTATTATTTTTAATCCTGGGAAATGGATTTTTTAAGCCTAACATTTCTTCCATGGTAGGTCAATTATATGCCAAAGGCGATAGTCGGCTAGATGCTGCATTTACTATCTTTTATATGGGTATTAATACAGGAGCATTATTGGGAATGATGATATGTCCATGGTTAGGCGATGTAAAAGTTGATGGAGTAAGAAATCTAGATGCGTTTAAATGGGGCTTTTTAGCTGCTGGCGGCGCGATGATGATTGGAACAATCACCTTTTATTTTTTGAAAAATAAATATTTACTAAAGCCAGATGGCATGCCTGTTGGCCTAGCACCTGATTTCAATAAAGCACAGGAAGCCGACCAAGAGTCTGAAAAAGCAGATTTTACAACAAAATCTATTGGCCTTACTGTAGTAATTTTTTCGTTATTAGTCTATCTATTCCATTATTTGTTTCTGACAGAAATACCAAATCCGATCAAAGATTGGGTTTATCCAGTCATATATTCCGCTGGAATTAGTTTAGCATTTTTAATCATGACAGACAAAACTTTGACGAGCGTAGAACGTCAGAGAATTTATGTCATGTACATCATTTCATTTTTTGTCATTTTCTTTTGGTCAGCTTATGAGCAGGCAGGTTCATCTTTGACATTTATTGCGGACCAACAAACTGATTTAAATTTCTTTGGGATTGAATTGCCACCTAGTTCCGTTCAAAACGCTAATTCTTTTTTCATTATTTTATTGGCCTTTCCGTTTAGCTGGTTTTGGATATGGATGCAAAAAAGAGGTATTGAGCCTAATTCTCCTGCAAAGCAGGCCATTGGACTAATGTTATTGGCACTAGGATATCTAATTATTGCATTTCAAGTAAAAGATTTAGGTTCTCAAAAACTGGGCGTAGTGTGGTTATTCATTATGTACTTATTTCATACGATGGGTGAATTATGCCTTTCCCCTATCGGATTATCTTTAGTGGCTAAGCTTGCCCCTAAACGTTTTTCTTCATTATTAATGGGGGTTTGGTTTTTAGCCAATGCGGCTGGATATGCACTAGCAGGAACTTTAGGAGCTTTATTACCACCTGTAAATGCAATTGCAACAGGCCAATTTCCAAGCTTTTTAGGCATGGAAATAAAAAATCTTTATGATTTCTTTATGCTATTTGTATTAATGGCAGGAATAGCATCTGTATTATTGTATATCTT
>CANIYB010000086.1 GCA_947471105.1 Cytophagaceae bacterium | reverse complement strand
TTGACTCATAATATGGAGGCTTATTTGGCCAAAAATTACCATCCCATGTGTGATGGAATCGCCTTAGAGGGAATGCGTTTAGTCGCTGATTCTTTAGTGGATGCGGTACGTCAGCCGGATTTAAACGCTAGGTCAAAAATGTTATTAGCCTCCATGATGGGCGCCATCGCATTTCAAAAGGGCTTAGGCGTGGTTCATTCCTTAGCTCATCCGCTTTCTTCTTTATTAGATACGCATCATGGCTTAGCCAATGCGGTCAATATTCCTTATGGCATGCGATTTAACATCGCTGGATTCGAGGATCGCTTTGCTCGCATGGCTCAGGCATTAGGCTTGAAGTCGGAATCCGGGGAGTCGGTGGTTCAATATCTTTTTGACTTGAATTCACAGGTGGGTATTCCGCATCGACTAAGAGAAATTCAGGTGAAAGAGGAGCATTTGGATACTTTGGCGGCATTGGCTTTCGCTGATTTTGCACATCCAAATAACCCTAAGCCTGTATCCCAAGCAGATTTTAGAGCATTGTATGCAGAGGCTTTATAGCATATGAAACGAATTGGAATTACCACTTCTGATACAAACTTTCAAAATTATCCAAATTGGATGGCAGGCGAAGGGGTGGAAATTGTACAACTTTCGTATACAGAAAAAAACACACAGGATTTCGATTCTTGCGATGGTTTTGTATTGACTGGGGGCATCGATGTGCATCCGCAATTTTACCAAAATACAAGGGTAGATTATCCTAACACGACCGTGTTTAATGAGTCTCGTGATCTTTTTGAGATTCAGGTTTTTGAATTTGCGCGCCAACAAAATAAACCCGTGTTAGCTATTTGCCGTGGGTTGCAATTGGTCAATATTGCTTTAGGTGGAAACTTGATTCAAGACCTTCAGGAAAATGGGTTTACAAATCATCGCAAAGGACCTGAAGGGGATAGAGAACATAAAATCGAGGTGCGCGCGGGAACGCTATTGGCACAAATTTCTGGAGTCCAACACGGTTTTGTGAATTCAGCTCATCACCAGGGATTAGACCAAATCGCGGATGAACTTAACGTTTCAGCTTTTTCAGAAGACGGGGTCGTCGAGGCCATTGAATATAAGGATGCAAACAAACCGTTTTTATTAGCCGTTCAGTGGCATCCAGAGCGGATGCAAATTCCGGCTTCAAACTTAGCTTTTTCTCAAAATATACGCAGCGCTTTTATAGACGCCATGCTTAAAAATTAAATGATGAATATTATCAATCCCGCCACAGAAGAAATCATTACCAGCGTTCAAGAGGATAACGGTGTTAGTTTGGCATTGAAATTTGAACGATTACAAAAATCTGCGAAACAATGGGCAGCTGTTCCGATTCAAATCCGAGCGGAAATTTTGGAGAAATTTGTGTCCTTACTTAAGGAAAATATCGAAGAATTAGCTTCCATTTTGACGTCTGAAATGGGAAAGCCCTTGCAACAAAGTAGAAATGAAATCAATGGGGCTGGGGCTAAGGCTACCTGGTTAGCGCAACATGCGACCCAATATTTGTCGGAGGAAATCATGACGGTTTCTGACCAGATGACAGAAAAAATTGTGCATGAGCCTTTGGGAATTATCTGCAATATCTCGGCTTGGAATTATCCCTATAATGTAGGAGTCAATATTTTTGTACCTGCATTGCTAGCGGGAAATGCGGTCATGTACAAACCCTCTGAGTATGCCACATTAACTGGGCTTCAGATTGGTAAATATTTAGAGGAGGCTGGGGTGCCGGAGGATGTATTCCAAGTTGCTATCGGGGAGGGAGAAGTAGGTAAGGCTTTATTGGACATGCCTTTTAACGGATATTATTTTACCGGATCTTATCAAACGGGTCAAAAAATTTATCAGCATGTGGCCCCAAAAATGGTTCCTTGCATCCTTGAATTAGGTGGGAAAGATCCCGTTTATGTGGCGGATGATGTGGTGGATGTGGCAGGAGCTGCAGCAGGAATTGCGGATGGGGCCTTTTATAACAATGGGCAAAGTTGTTGTTCCGTGGAGCGTATTTATGTGCAATCGGCTATATATGATGCATTTGTGGAGGCATTTGTGACTGAGGTGGCCTCATGGAAAATAGGATCGCCCACGGAAGATGGTGTGTATATTACTGTGCTTAGTCGCAGGGCCCAATTAGATGTTCTTGAAAATCAAGTCGCGGATGCGGTTGCAAAGGGAGCTCAGGTGATATGTGGTGGGAAACGTTTACACCAAAAGGGTAATTATTTTGAACCTACCGTTCTGATCAATGTAACCAATGATATGGCGGTGATGCGAGAAGAAAGTTTTGGTCCCATCATTGGAATTATGCGCGTTGAACATGATGCGGAGGCGGTTGCTTTGATGAATGATACTGATTATGGCTTAACGGCTGGGGTTTATTCAGCGAGCCAACAAAGAGCCGAAACCATGTTAGCTCAAATAGATGCAGGATCTGGCTATTGGAATTGTTGCGATCGAGTGAGTGCCGCTTTGCCATGGAGTGGTCGTGGCCATTCGGGTTTTGGCTCTACTCTTTCAGAGGTAGGTTTGAGGGCCTTCACAAAACCTAAGGCCTATCATTTAAGAAAATAAATAAGAACGTGGAAATTTCCACGTTCTTATCAATTCATATTTATTTCTGTGCGTTAATCCAAGCCGCTAGTTTTTTAATATCGGCTCTCGGAACATGGCTCATTGGGGCCATTGGGGTTGCAAAATCGGGCCAATTGGATGGCTTTGGCTCAATGATTAATGCTTCAATTTGCGCATTGGTATAATTTCGTTTCGCCACTTCTGTATACGCTGGACCCACCGCTCTTTCTTTAACTTTATGGCAAGCTAAACACGTGTGTTTCGTTAAAAGTGCTAGCGCTTCTTTATCCGAAATGATTTGTGTTTTCGTGATTTTGGGACCTGCTTCCTTGGTTTGATTATCAGGTGTATTGGCTTCTTTGCCCGCATCTATTTTCTCTTTGGCCGCTTTAGGTTTTGGAGTTACTAATGGAATATTTGCTTTAGGACCATTCGGTATAGAATTTAAGGTATAAAAAGCTGAACCATGCAAAAGAGGTAATGCCTCCGAATTGGACACGATTCCCTCTGGCTTGATGGTGTGGATGTAACCTTCTCTTAGGCCGTCGACAACAATTCGAACTTTAAGTCCATCTTCCGAAACTTGTGCACCCCGAACAGGATTTTCTTTTTGGTTGACCATCGGGCTTCCATACACGGGATGATATTTGTAGATGTAGCTGCTGACATCATAGTTGTTTACATCTGAGGCCAATTTTTTATTGACCGGTAGCGTAAATTCAATTTCAAATCCATCAGGCATCGCACGCACGGCTTTCATTTCAAAAGGAGTTTTTCCAGAATAGACCAATCGTTCTAGACCAAAATCTTCTTTTCCAATAGAACCCCAACCGCGATTCGTGCCTCCTACAAATAGGTTTTTGTCAGACCCAAAGGCCATTCTAAGTACCCCAGACCTAAATCCAGATACAAATTCAAAAGAAGCACCTTGGAATCGGCCATTTATTTTTTCTAAAAATACCCGAGCAATTTTGGACATCCCTTGGTCGCCAACAAACAATTGGCCCGAGAATGGTCCAAAAGCACCATTCGTTTCATCCGGAATAATTTCAGAAGTTGATATGCCTAGGACGCCATGCGGCAACCAAACAGCTGGTGATTTAATGCCAAGATTTGGGAGAGCTTTGCCCATTTCATAAATGGTGGTCATGGGCTTCGCCTCATTCTCCACATATTCAGGTTTAACGAGCGGATTATCTCTTGGGTCTACTTTTTCAAACACCATTTCTTTCCTCATTTTCACCGGAGATTCTGGTCGGTCAGCCCACTTCAAAGAGGCAGGGTGTCCCATGAAATTTCCTTTTTCAATGTGAGAAATGAATCCTGAACCTTGCCAATCGCCTTGGTTATCGCCATAAAACAATTCTCCATTAATCATGCCAAGGCCACATGGAGAGCGCATGCCAGCGGCAAAAGGCTCCATTTTTCCATCGGGGCTAATTTTCATGGCCCAACCGCGCCAAGGAACAAGTGATTTCCCTGCCCACCAATCGGTGTTACCAAAACCTACATTCCCAGTTACATAAAACGAGCCATCAGGTCCCACTTTGGGGCCGTATGAATATTCGTGGTAATGACCTGAAATCGGCCAAGAATATACGGTTTCATAGCGTTCCGCTTTTCCATCTCCATTTTTGTCGACCAATCTTGTCAACTCTCCTCTTTGTGCACAATATAAGAAACCATCTAAATAGGTTAAACCTAAAATTTCATGCAAGCCAGATGCAAATTTTCTGAAATTTGGACGCGAACTATTGGGATTTTCGATAATGTAAACATCCCCTCTTCGGGTGGAAACGGCCACATCGCCATTGGGCAAAAGCGCTAAACCTCCCACTTCCAAAACTAAACCTTCGGGCGCTGGGATACGGGCGATTTTGTAATAATCGCTCTCCGTAGGGTTTTGAGCGAAAGCCATCGTTGAGATGACCAATAATAAGATTACATATATATTTTTCATTTCTTTAAATTCTAAGATTACCAAAGGATTGAATATTGTACTTTTTCTGTGGCTGGAAGCGTCAAAACTTTATTGAATCCACTGCCTTCAATACTTGCGCCAACGGCCTTAATGTAATAGGATTTGCCATCTATGGCATATAAGTTATCTCCCATTTCTTTAATTTCTGAAGACATTCCAATTCTAATTTTTTGTCCCGCCGCAGGATTTTTGATATTGATATTTCTTTCTAAATATTTATGATCGATAATGCGGATTTTATCTTCCACATCAGATCCGGATACTTCGTAAAGAAAAGTCGGCAGGTCTTGATCATCCATGATATATCCTTTTGTTTTGAAATTAGCAGTTGGATCTGGTTGGTCTTCCAGCGAATTTAAATGTTGATTTTGAACGATCAGAGGGACATTCGGTAGGTATAGAACGGCACCTCTTGGCCTCGAAGAACCATCGCCTCGGCTATCCCACATCGGTGTCGTATTTAGAAAATCACCTTTCCAAATTTGAGCGATGGAGCCATTTTCCAAATCGTAGGTGTAATGTAAGTTGGAAGGATTGCCCACATTGACCGCATGCGCCATTCTTCTACCTCTTTTTCCGTTTTTCATTATGTCGACAAATGACCTGAAAACAATCGGTTCTTTGGCATCTAAAAAGATAGGGTCGTCGGAAGAGGATCCTAAATAGGAACCCATACTATGGTAGGCCGTTGTTCTAAATTCCGGACCTTTGACCCAAAATCCTAGTTTGTTTCCGACACTCTTTTTTGTTTTTATGAGCGTGATTTGAAGGTCAACTTTCCCTTCGGGTAGGTCAATGACTTCGGTTTTGCGTCGGTTATTTTCCTCATTTTCTTCTTTGAAAATTTCTTTGCCATTGATTGAAATCCAATGTTTTCCTGCCATTTCAAATTCAATTTGATGCTTGCCTGCTTTCGGTATATTTAAGCTTGTTTTAAATATTTCAGCATAGTGAAAAGGCTTGGAGCTTACATCCCAAGTTAATTTTTCGGTGCTTCCGCTGGCATCTGGTTTTTTGGTGATAAACTCTTGGATGGATTTGAAATTACCATAATACACTTGGTAGTTTACGGGTGCCATGGTAGCAGGTGTTGAGCCTAAATCGGTCACCGTTAAATTTCGAAAAGCGACAGCACCATGGTCACCTTGAATCATGAAGGGTCCTTTTGCTACCTCTGTCTCTGAAATAGGACCGCCTGTTGGCCCCGTTAATTCCACATTTTCATGAATGATCATGCCGTTTAATTTGACAGAAATCACTTTCGCATTTGCGATTTTTTTCCCTTGCGCATCGAAGCGAGGTGCTTGGAATGACACTTCCATTTTTTGCCAAAGTCCAGGTGCAAGACATGCGTTAACTCTAGGGGCATGTCCCTCATATAAATATTCCTTAGGATTGAATTTTCTACGTTTATAAATACCTCCGCAGTCTCCGGTATTTGGGTTTTTTACCCCCCAAGAATCCATGAGTTGGAGTTCATAGCGGCCTTGAAGGTAAAATCCTGAGTTGGAATGAGTCGCCATCATAAATTCGAAAGTGGCATCGAAATCCCCGTATTCTTTGTTGGAGACCAAATTTGACCTGTTTTCTTTATTGGGCAAATTGACTAATATTCCGCTGCCTGGTTGTATGCTTAGGACTTCAGGTTTATTGAGGTCTGCTTGCGCATCAGACGCGATTTGCCAATTGCTTTTTCCTGTGTTCTTCCAAAAGGAGAGGTCAGAAAATGAAATTGGACTTTGTGCATGAATGGCAAAGGGGAGTAAGAGGACGAGGGTCCACCGTAATTTTTTCATGGAGTAAATGGAGTAGTTTAAATTAATTTTTAAAGATAGTTTAAATTTTATAAAATATAAATCGAGTCCATTTAAAGGTTTTTGTAAATGTATTTTTATCTTGCAAAAACCTTTTACTATGAAAATTCTATACACTTTTTTTATTCTGGGGATAGCCCAGCTCACTTTTGCTCAAAGTCAATCGATTCCCAAAGTTTTTCTAAAAGATGTCTTACCATTCCCATTAGGCGCTTCTGTAAATCCTCGTTTATTAGACGAAAATGTTACGTACCGGGAACTTACAGGTTCTGAATTTTCGAGTGTGACGGCTGAAAATCACATGAAAATGATGAATGTGCATCCAGGGGCAGATCGTTTTGATTTTGTTTTAGGGGATGAAATTGTCGCATTTGCTAAAAATAGGAAACAACGAATTCATGGGCATACGCTTGTTTGGCATAATCAGGTGCCTCAATGGATGAAGGATTTTCAGGGAGATCAGGTTGACTGGGAAAATATGTTAAAAAACCATATTCAAACCGTGGTGACCCATTATAAGGGCAAGGTGGCTGGTTGGGATGTGGTGAATGAAGCTTTTTTAGATGATGGTAGTTTACGTCCCACGATTTGGTCGGATCATATTCCTGATTATATCGCTAAAAGTTTTCTTTGGGCGCGTGAAGCGGACCCTAGTGTGTTGCTTTTTTACAACGATTATGGACAAGATGGTAAGCCTAAAAAGATGCAGGCGATTTTAAATCTAGTGCAGGATTTCAAAAAACGCAATATTCCAATCAATGGGTTAGGATTACAAATGCATATTAATATCGGTTCAAAAAATGAGGCGATCTTGGAGGTGATTAATCAATCGGTGGCAACAGGTTTAAGCGTCCATTTTTCAGAATTGGATGTGGCTGTCAATCCGAAGAATAATCCTGATTTCGTCTATGATGATGTGGCTAAAGATGAGCAGTTAAATAAATTTTTGATGTTATTTAATGCATTTAAATCGATTCCCAAAGGCCAACAATATGGCATCACTTTTTGGAATGTAGGCGATAAGGATTCTTGGCTCAGAGGTTATTTCAAGCGTCCAAAAGAAAATCCGCTATTGTTCGACGATTCGTATGCGCGCAAACAAGCATATAAAGTTTTGTTGCAAACGCTTAAATAGCATTTTAGTTTAAGCCTAAATCTTCCTGTATTCTTGCTACTTTATTTTTTAATGCTTGAAAAATAGCTTCAAAATCAGCGGCTGATTTTAGGTCTGAATTGACAGAAACATAGAACTTTATTTTGGGTTCAGTACCTGAAGGTCTAGCGGATACTTTGGAGCCATCCGCTAAGATTAATTGAATAACGTTGGATGCTTCAATGCCTAATCCCGTGACAATGGGTGTGATTTTACCAGTCAGCAAATTAGTTGATTGCAATCCCTCGTAATCTAAAACCTGTACGGGTTTGCTGCCGGCCACGGTGGCGGGAACATTGGATCGGAGATTCTCCATCATTTGTTTAATTTCATCAGCTCCTGCTTTTCCTTTTTTTGTTAATGAGATAAGTCCTTCGTAATAGAAATTATTTTCCATGTACATTTCGGCAAGGAAGTCGAAAAGGGAGAGGCCTTGATCTTTTGCGTAGGCAGTTAATTCGGCAATCATGGCGCAGGAAGCCACGGCATCTTTGTCGCGAACGGCATCGCCGATTAAATATCCATAGGATTCTTCTCCTCCGCCAATGAACTTTTCTTTGCCTTCCAATTCACGTATGACTTGGGCGATGTACTTAAAACCAGTCAGCGTATTATAGCAAGTGACGCCGTAGGTGGCGCACATTTTGTCAATTAAATCAGTGGTGACAATCGTCTTAGCCACAAACTCTTTGCCGGTGAGTCGGCCTGCGGATTGATCCACTTTTAATAAATAGTATAGGATCAAACTGGCCATTTGGTTTCCATTCAAAAGCTGCCATTCGCCCGAAGGACTTTTGACTGCGGCACCTACTCGGTCCGCATCTGGATCCGTAGCGATGACCAAGTCGGCGTCTATTTCTTTTGCTTTGTTTAGGGCTAACGTCATCGCTTCCTTTTCCTCTGGATTTGGATAAATAACGGTTGGGAAATTTCCATCTGGAATGGCTTGTGCTTCCACGATGCTGACTTTCTCAAAACCTAATAGAGCAAGTGCTTTTGGAACTAAGGTAATTCCGGTTCCATGTATGGGTGAAAAAACTATTTTTAGGTCTTTTTGGCGCTTAATTACTTCGGGTTGGCGGCAATTG
>CANIYB010000085.1 GCA_947471105.1 Cytophagaceae bacterium | reverse complement strand
CCAGAGAGGGCTTGTTTTGTAATCTTCTTTGGCCTCGTTGGCGTCAATGATTAATTTGATATAAAGATCATAGGCCAACTCTTTTTCCCCTTTGACTTCAGACATTCGACCTAATTTTTCAATGTAATTCATTTCTACTCGGGCAAAATCATCCTCACATTGTGCATACATGAGTCCAAATACAGCATCCGCATCGGTCTTTCCGTATATGTGCGGAATTCCCCATTCATCGCGGTGAATGATCACTCTTTTCGCCTGGGCCTCAAATGGACCATTGATTTTAGCTAAGCTCGTGAAGGAGAAAAACAGCAAAATGAGTATAAATGATTTCTGCATGGCTTGTTGATAATTTTATAAAAATAGGAATAAAATCTGGACGACTGGTTTGTACTTTCTAAAAGTTATCTGCCATGGTAAGGAATTGATCAATATGCTTTAAAGCTAGTATTTAATCGTTTGAAAGCTCATTCAATGCTTTTCTTTGAATTTTTCGGATGGCTGTCTCTATGGATTTTTCAGGCTCTATGATATTATATGCTCCCCAAAAATCTGGGTCCGCTAAACTTAAAACTTTATCTGACATAATTACATTGGAGGTCAATTTTTGAGTATTTTGATTCTCTTTGATGTCCTTTTTTTTCCAATCGGTGACGGCCATTTCAAACGTGGTGCTATAGATCGTGTTGAATATCCTTTTGTCCCAATTTAATTTAAACGTTAAATCTCCACGAGAATAGGCAAAAATCCATTTACCATTTTCTTGTCGGTAATTAATTTGATAGCGTACTTCAGTGGGATAAAGATCGACGCCAACAGGTTTTTTACGTGTAAATTGAAGTCCTGCCTTGGCTTTATCCTTTACATTTAGTTGGAACGTAGCGCTTATGACAGCAAGACTTTTTACATCGATGTACATTTTCCCATGGTAGAGTGGATCTTCGTTGGTTGGTTTTTGTTTGAATGCTAAAACCAACACTTGGTTTTCATTTATTTGGGTAATTTCCTCTATACTAAAATCATATAATTCGAATGCAGTTTCTGAAAATAAAAACTTGGGATATTTGATTAAATCAATGAATAAGGCCGAAAAAGGACCCCCTTGTAATTTAAAATTTACCGTGTCTAATTTAGCGTAATCCGTGTTTTTTCTACCCTTAAAAAGATTGATTTCGTCTTGCGAACCTACTGAAAAAGGTTGTTTTTGAATATTAACTAATGATTCAGAAAGGGAGACGTAGGTACGCCGTTTCCGAATGGTTTCCCGGTAAAAACCGGTCATCTGAATGGGGTCATTTCCATAATTTTGTAATCGATTATTTAATACCCCTAAAAATATATTTTTTGCATCCGCCACTTTTACCACTACTTCTTCAAGGATCGTATTGCTGGGTTCCAAATACAACACATTTTTTTCAGATTTTAATTCTTTTATAGGAACCACCTTATTTTTATATCCCAAAAATGAAATGATAAGATTTAAATTCTGCTTTTCTGTTGGGATTTTAATGGAGAATTTTCCCTCAGTATTGCTAATGGTCGAGATGTTTGTTCCGGAAACGGTAATACTGGCAAAGATTAGTTCATTCCTTGTTTTACTGTCTAAAATAGATCCTTTGAATTGTTTGAACGAACTGGAATCCGTCATGTGATAGGCAGAGAAACGGGCTTCTGATTGCATCTGGGCAAGAATGATGAAGAATAATCCAATGATTCCTCGAAAATAAAGGTGTAGGTTAGTTTTCATTATATAGATGCAAAAAAAATAATCACCAAAAATTTAAATCCGTTTTTCTACCTTTTTAATCCTACCTATCAAAGGATAAAACAACATAAATTGTCAAACAAAAGTAAAATTAGTTCCTTTTACTCTCTTATTTGATTCTTTTATTCATGGTTTTATTATTTCAGCTTGGTCGTGTCTACGCGGCTAGGGGTATCTTCCCCTGAAATAATGCTCGTCGCGCTCTTAGCGATCGCCTTAATAATTTCGGTCATATTTTCTAAGTCCAAAGTCTTTACTTCATCGCTTGCTTTGTGGTAATTAGGTTCACTATCCATTTTAGAGGTAGAAATGGTATGTGCGGGAACGCCTAATTCTGCTAAAGTCGCATTGTCTGAACGGTAAAATAAGTTTTGGTCTGGGTATGGATCTGGATAAAAGGTAAATGGAGATCCGGTTAAGTTCTTCTTCAAAATTTCACCCATGGAAGACTTCTCATAGCCTGTGATGTAGGCGCTATTTTTGCCCCACTTGCTTTCCGTTCCAATCATCTCTAGATTAAACATGGCCATCACTTGGTCTGGATTAAATTGCTTCGAGAAATAAGAACTTCCGTGGCCACCGCTTTCCTCAGCTGTAAATGCCGCAAAAATTAGGGTGCGTTCGTTATCGCGCTTTTTAGCGTAGTATTTTGCTAGCATCATCATAGCGGTTGTTCCAGCAGCATCGTCATTTGCCCCGTTGTAGATGGAATCCCCTTGCATGGCTTTCCCGATCCCTAAGTGATCATAGTGGCCGGAGAAAATAACGTATTCATTTGGACGAGATTTTCCAGGAAGGATCCCAACGACATTAGCTAATTCGAGACGTTCTACTTGTTGGGTCGCGGTGATTTTAAACTGCGAAGGAATGGCATTGGCGATCACGAAAATAATGTTGACTTGCGTTTCTCTGAGCGCTCCTCTGCTAGAAAGACGCGGAATGTATTTAGCAAAACTTTCGTGCAAGAAAGCGATGGTTGGCTTTTTGGCATTCATAATCTTATAGGCTTTTTGGCCAAAATTCTCTCCCTCCTGAATGCTCGCCACTTCGTAACCCGATTTTTCGTCGAGTTCCATCGAAGGATTTTTAGAAATAATCGCGATATGGTTTGCCTCTAAAGATTTATCATCTACGCGTATGGAAGCGGAAATTAGCGAAGACTTAAACATAGGAAAAGTCTGCAAATATGTCCCATTGGTCTTTTGTAATTTTGCTTTTTTGAATTCTCCCGCAATGAAATTTGCGGCCTTTTCAATGCCTGGCGTAAAGGGTTTTCTACCCGCTAGCTCGTCTGAGGCTAAATAAGTTTCGATCCGCTCCGTTTCTGCGCGCGTAATGATTTTGTCAATTTTCTGCGCCTGAGCCAGCAAGGGTAGCGCTATGATGAGTAAGATTTTTTTCATTGGAAAATATTTAATCCGACAATATTACAAAATTACCTACAGAAAGGGTGTGGTCGTTTGGGAAAAGGAATCTGTTAGGAACTCTGAGATTGATTTTGAAGAGGATTACTAAACAGATGATGATTTGAATTGGTGTTAATTATATAAGATATGAGTAGGGCGAAGAATAAGGATTATATTTTCAATAAACTGCACAAATCCCACCTTAATTTTGATGGGATAATTTATCAATTCATCAATTTTTCCATTATATAAATTTGTTTGCTATATATTTGCAAATAGTTGATGATTGGTTTATTTATGATAACTCAAATACCGAATCAGAACTTATTGCACAAAAAAATGATATTTTTAATCAAGAAAAATGGGAGCTATTAAACAAAAGCCATTGACAACTGCGGAAAAGTTGAAAATAGGTATGGCCCAAGTTAAAATCAATTTAATGGCCTATAAGAAAGCTAAGAACTCAGAATTGGTTGTGCTTCAGGGCGACAAAATTGTTTTCTTGAAACCTGAATAGTTATCTTATCCACCTATTAATTCATCAATTAATTAGTTTTGGCTGAATGGTCCCTTAACCCACATTTCACCTGAAAACCCCTCTCGTGCTACCTGTTTTGCTACCACTCCCCTAAAATAAAAGAATCTACTCGCCTTGAGTGGATTTACATAGAATTCAGTAATGCTTAGAACTCATCCCCATATTTTTGAATAAGTAATTTGTTTAATTGCACACACTCCTTTCGTAATTCTGTTAATTGGACGTTGATAAATCTTGTAGAGTTCACCGGAGCAATACCTAAATTAACCAACTCGTTTATATCATCTGTTGATTTTAGATGAAGAGGGCGAACGCTTGTTGGTACTTCAAATCTTCTAGTACTTGATGTTTTGAAGACTTTTGAATTTTGATAATTCAAATTCATTTCATGAACCGTGACTGCATCTAATATAGAGTGCCATTTCATTCGAAAGTAAATTAAACTCTGGTCCATATTTTGTTGCATTGATTCGATATTTGCAACTCGGATTTCAATCATTTGGAGTTGTTTAATGATTTCATCATCTTCCACTAATCGTAACCCTCCCGAATTTTTCAATTGCTCCACACCATTGTTAGAATGTTGGAAAAACAGTCTCAATGATAATGTTTTCACTAAATAATAGAATTTAGGTAGGTCATTCGATACTCCTTTTTCATAAAGTTTCGTCAAATCTTCACTTGTTAGTTGTTGCTGAACATTATATGTTATGATCTTGTCTATTTCTTTTATATCCCTTTCTAAATCTAAATGGATATTTTTCAAAAACTGAATCTCTCGGTGTTTTTCGATTTGGTGTTCTCTCAAATTCTCAGCAAAAAAGCCCAAAGTCACTGCAGCAAAGAGCATCAAAAACTCTGAAATATATTCTTTCCACTTTTTGGGGTGATGAGAATGGTGATGTACTTCCATGGTGTGATTTTTAAGGTAAAAAAAGATGTTGAAAATAAGAAAATTATAAGAGAATGAGAAATTGTTTAAAATTAAACAAATCCACATTTCACCTGAAAACCCCTCTCGTGCTACCTGTTTTGCTACCACTCCCGTAAAATAAAAGAATCCACCCTTTTGAGGTTGATTCTGGTGGTCCCAAAGGAAGTTTTTTATATACATGGGAGGGTTAGATACTTTCTCCACCGTAGGTTAATTTTTAAGGGTAGTCACCATTTTCAATAAATGTTGAACTATATACTTTAAAAGTAACCACTTTAGTCCTGGGACTTAGGCGTTCCTGCTTTGCTCAGGTAAAAATGATTTTTTTTGTTGAGAAATATACAAGGCTGATTGCAGTTAATCGATTAGGATTATTTTACCTGTTTTTGTGCTAGTTTTAGGTCCCGTTAATTGGTATAGGTATTGTCCGGGAGGCAAAGGAAGATTGGATGCATCCGTGCCATCCCAGATGATTTGATAATTTCCATCTTGAACTGGATTTTCACTTACTAATTGTTTTACTTGTTGACCCGCAGAATTAAAAATCGACAAACTGATTAAATCAGGCTTTGATAGGCTAAATGAAAGCGTTGTCCGTTGGCGTAATGGATTTGGATAAACCACTTCATTGATATAATTCGCATTCCACAATACTACATTGCTGGGTTTGTCATCATAACAATTTTTAGTCCCAATGAAATAACTGGAAGAAACATCTAAATTTTTTCGTGTGGCACTTTCATTTTTGGGTAGGTAGGCGCGCACATAATCTACTTTTACGCCATCACCGGAAACAGTAACTCGTAAATGACCTGCATTCGGGTAAATATCCCCTTTCACATATCCATAATCGGTGGCTGAATTCGCTGTCAGAAATACAGGATGGCTAGGTTGGGGTGTTTCTTGATAAACTAAACAATCCTTGTCTTGCTTGGCATAAAAATGATCGTGTCCGTGGAAAAAAATGGTCACTCGGTTTTCAGTTAATAAATCTTTGATGGGTTTGTACCAACCAGGGCGATTGGAGGCCCAACCATCCGTACCATTTAAATTTTTCCCTCCCCATTCATATAAATCTGCAAATTCGATTCCTCCGCGACCATTTGGGTCACCGCCGATCAACTGATGCGCAAAAACGAATTTGAATTTCGATTTACTTTTTTCTAAACTATTTCGAAGCCAATCGTATTGTGTTTTCCCTAAGGTCCATCGCCAGCCGTTATTCGCATCTGGTTTTGTCGATGTATACCAATAGGGATCCAAAATGATGAATTGCGCATCTCCCCAAGTAAATTCGTAATAGTTTTCCCGTAATCCTACAAAAGGATGAACCGTTTGATCCCCGGAATAGAATTCATTGGGTGAGGGATTCATGAAGTATTTTTTGCGGTCCAAGGTACCCCATACGGCGATGTTATTGGCTGTATTATTTAAGTTCCAACCGGATTCCCCTTCATGATTTCCCATCGAAATAAAGATGGGTACTGAATGTGAAATTGTTTCATAATAATTTCGAAACAATTGGCTTCGATAGGTAATCGTGTCTTTTGGTATGACACCTGCTACATTTTTTAATTTGTCCGTCATTAAAATATCGCCTAAATCCAGCATGAAATCGGGTTTGTCGGCCAACTGGTTTTTTAAACATAATCGAAATAAGGCCGAATCACTTTGTTCATCTAAATGAGGATCCGATTGGACAACAAAGGTGAAACTGGAATTTATAGCTCTTTGAGTTTGAAATTTATATTCCGGCCGATAAGAAACGACCACACTGTTTGACGCACGGTATTGAAGGCGATAAAAATAGGTCGTATTCGCCATTAAATTCGACAAATTGATTTCGCCAGGTTCCATCGCCTTCACTGATTGCCAGGGACTCTCCATTGTATATTTACCTGTGCTTACTCCATATTGAACACTTATTTCCACCGACGTATCAAAAAATACCTTAATCGCAACCGATTTTTGTGTCGGTTTTCCAAGGAATTCCTTATATATGATTTTTTGACCAAAGCTGGCCAAGGATATCCCCATTAAACACAGAAAATAAAGCCTTTTCATATTAATGTTTGATGGCGATTTTTTGTTTTAGTATCTTATTTTCGGTTTCCACAACGATCATATAAAGTCCATCGGGTATTCTTTTGACAGATAATTCAGGATTATTGCTGGTCATTATGAGTTGGCCCGCCATTGAATACATTTGAAAACTAGCTTTCCCAAGTCCAGGCGGGATTTGAATATAAAGCTGGTCATTCGCCGGATTAGGGTGAATTTGCAACTCTTGATCCTCTAGCAATGTTTCCAGTATTACCGGTTCTTTTACCGTTCCAATTGTATACGTAAATCCAATTTCTTGATTTTGTTTAGTGCCTGATTTGGTATCAGCCGGTAAATAAGCCCGCACAAAATCTACTTTTACATTGTCAGGATTGACTTGAACCCGAATATGCCCCGCCCCGCCCTTTTGATTGGCAGTATAGGCATCTGCGTTAGCTAGCATGCCGATTTCATAAGTAGAATCGCTTGGCATAGGAACCTCTTGGTATACTATACCATCTAAATCTTCTTTGGCGAATAAATGGTCGTGGCCTTGGAAAAAAATGGTGACGCCTGAATCTTTAAAGACTTGATGAATCGGTTTGCCCCAACCAGGTCTATTTTTATCAAACGTATACGTTTTGCCATCCCCATCATACCCTCCCCATTCGTATAGTTTCGCATTGGTTAGGGCTCCTCGGTCTTGACCACGAATGTGATGAGCAAATACAAATTTGTATTTGGCTTTGCTACCCTCAATCGTCGAACGCATCCAGTCATATTGTTTTTTGCCAAGGGTCCAGTCCCAGCTTTTAGGTTTGTCTGAACTTCCATCCACCGATTGATATCTATATGCGTCTAATACCACAAATAATGCATCTCCCCAGGTCCATGCATAATAATTTTCTGGATTTCCCACCCCATAGTCCTCAATTTCTTGATTCCCAGAATAGAAGGAATTCGGCGAGGGATTCGGATAGTAATATTTGCGCCAAAGCGTCGCTTGTACTGTTAAGTTGTTGGGTGGCGCTTGTTTGATGTAAAAATTATTTTCTCCTTCATGGTTTCCCATGCCAAAATAAAAGGGAACCGAATGGGCAATAGTGCCTAAAAAAGGCCGATAATTGGCATGTAAGGTTTTTAACTCGAGGGAGGTAATGGTCGTAGGGTTGTGGTCATCTCCAAATGTATCCCCTAAAGAAAGCATGAAATCGGGTTTATCTTTCAATTGATTTTCTAGGCAAATCCGATATAAATTATCTACTCCCTTTTTATCATATAAATGCTCATCCGCTTCCACGGTAAATGTAAATCCAAACCCTGGATCACGTGGAGTCATGAAATTGTATTCGGGTGATGGGATGTATGTATTTGTGCCTTTTGAGCGGTATTGCATTCGGTAATAATAGCGTGTGTTTTTACTTAATCCCTCTAAATCAAATTCCTTAGGCACAGAGGCATTTTCGGAATATACGCTAGTTTTAGTGGGATAAACTCCACTCTGTGTTCCATATTCTATAAAATATTCGGTGTTTTGGTCAAAAAGGACGCTGAGCGTCATGGTTTTGTCGGTAGGTCGACCTAAAATAATCGAGTATTTTTGGGCGAAGGAAAGAAGAGGTAATAATAAAAGGAGTAAAAGATTGCCGATTAGCTTCATAAACTATTTTAATGAATGAGCTATATTCTACAATTTTAAAAAAAATGTCAAACCTCTTTCGTTGTTTGATGTTAAAATGTGTTAAAAATTCAACCTTTTGGTTGATTTTTAAGGCTTTTTTTTTGGGACATCCTTTTTCTTCTATGACTCCTTGGGCTACTCATAATTATTATTTATATCCCTCACGTAACTTATTTTTATACTCTATGGTTCTAAATTCTAAGATATTTTGACTTTGTTTAAATTTAAATAAAGTAGGATGTCTCTCGAAAACCCCTCTCGTGCTACCTGTTTTGCTACCAACCCTGTAAAATAAAAGAATCCACCCTTTT
>CANIYB010000084.1 GCA_947471105.1 Cytophagaceae bacterium | reverse complement strand
ATTTACTGCCTCCGGCAAAAAGCCCACGCCGCCACCCCCCAGGGCGAGCGCATCAATCCCCTCGCGCCCCACTATCTCGTTTACGTGCTCGCCACGGGCGAGGTGCGCCTCGCGTTCACCCAGGCCAAGACCGTGCTCAATCTCTTCCGCGGCCTCGCGCTCGGCCACGACGAACCCTACATCGAACTCTGCCGCCTCTTCGACCGCCAGACCGCCAACGGCGCCGACATGAGCCAGCAGTCGCGTCTCATCGCCTCCGCTGTCCAGTCGATCACCGCGACTTTCCAGCAAAAGCTCGCCTCCGGTCTCCAAGGCCGTCGCGATTTCGTCATCCCCTTGGTCGAGGAGCAGCCGCAGGAGGACGAAGCCGCCTTCGATCTCGTCACTTGGCTCGTGCTCCACGACAGCACCACCACACCCGCCTGATCCGTCCTCGTCTCCCATGAGCAAAGCCAAACGCACCTCCTTCGACGTCAAAGGCACCGCCATCACCGTGGTTGCGAAAGACGGTGTCGATTACATCTCCCTCACCGATATGCTTAGGGCCAAGGACGGTGATTTCTTCATTTCCGACTGGCTGCGCAATCGGAACACCATCGAGTTCCTCGGCATCTGGGAATCCGTCTTCAATCCCCGGTTTAATTATGGCGAATTCGCCCTAATTAAAAGTCAGGCCGGTCTCAACAGCTACAAGATCAGCGTCAAGGAATGGGTTGAGAAGACCCAGGCCATCGGTCTGCAAGCCTCCACCGGACGCTACGGCGGCACCTATGCCCACCCCGACATCGCCTTTGAGTTCGGCATGTGGATCAGTCCTGAATTTAAGATATACTTGGTCAAAGAGTTCCGCCGCCTCAAGGCCGACGAAAACGACCGCCTCAAGCTCGATTGGAACCTCCAGCGCACTCTGTCGAAAATCAACTATCGCATCCATACCGACGCCATCCGCGATACCCTCATCCCGCCCGCCATCACCAAGGCCCAAGCCTCCTTCGTTTACGCCGAGGAGGCGGATTTGCTCAACGTCGCCCTCTTCGGCCAGACCGCCAAGCAATGGCGCGACGCCCATCCGGACGCCGAGGGCAACATGCGGGATCACGCCCCGCTGGAGCAACTGGTCGTCCTCACCAACCTCGAAAGCCTCAACTCCGTCCTCATCCGCCAAGGCCTGCCCGCCCCCGACCGCCTGCGTATGCTCAACGAAATCGCCATCACCCAGATGCGCACCCTGCTACAATCGAGCATTACCCAGCGGCTGCAATAAGCTGCTCGCCTTCTCGCTACTCACCACCCGCCATTCGATACTCTTTCGCCTCTCATGCCAAAAAAGAGCCTGCCCCGCGGTCGCGCCGATAGTAATTACGCCAGAGCCCGTGATTCGGCACCCAGCGGGTGACGAATCCATCCCCGTCCGCTACTTCGACCTCCTCACTCCCCTCTACTCGCTACTTTTTCGCCCCCATGTCCGAAGCCCTCCGCTCCTCGCTCTCCGCCTTCGCCACCCAGCCCTTTCGCGAGGCCTCGGTCAGCCTCTTCGCCGCCTGCGACTACCGCAGCACCCGAGCCATCCCGATCAACTCACTCGCCGAGCTACGCGCCCGCTTCGACACGGGCGGCCTCCTTACCGAGGCCAGCGCCGCCCTCTCACGCTGGCGCTCCGTCCACTTTCTTTTCCAGCTCACCGACGCCGAGCTTCGCATCGCAACCGAGGGAACCCTCAACCTAGGCATTGCCGAACCCTACGAAACCAAGGACATCCGCTCCTACCTTTTCTTCGCGCTAGATATCGCCCCCCGCGCCGACGGTTTGCCCACCACTCGCGAGACTTTCTCGAAAATCACCCGCGCGCTCAACCGCCTCTTTCCCCAGCCAATCCTCATCCTGTTTCGCTGCGGTGATCTCCTCTCCCTCGCGATCATCAATCGTCGCAAAAACCTCCGCGACGGCACGCGCGAAGTCCTCACCCGCGTCTCCCTGATTCGCGACATCGCGCCCGCCGCTCCACACCGCGCCCACCTCGATCTCCTCGGGCGCTTCTCGCTCACTCACCTCCGCACCCACGGCGGCGAGATTCGCACTTTCGGCCAGCTCGACGACGCTTGGCAAAAACTCCTTTCAGTTGAGCAACTCAAGGACTCCTTTTACCGCGATCTCGTCACCTGGTTTCGTTGGGCACAGGAGGAGATTCAACTCGCCCGCCTCCCCGACCAGACCATCGACACGCCGCGCAACCGCGCCCGCTCCACCCAAGAGTTTACCGTCCGCCTCATCTGCCGCACCCTCTTTGCCTGGTTTCTCAAAGAGATGCGGCTCATCCCCGCCGAGCTGCTCGAACTCTACACCATCACCGACCAGCGGCGCGTCCTTACCCGCGCGCCCTTTGACCCCGACGCCAACCATTACTATCGCGGAATCCTCCAAAACATCTTCTTCCAAGCGCTTAATCGCCCGATGGATCAACGGCGCAAGACCGGCCCCGCCGCCGCCCAAGACCGCACCGTCACCCGCGCCGAACTCAAGCAGCTCGCCTACCTCGGAAAAAATCACCTGCCCGACACCTTCGACTACGATCTCTTCGACCGCATCCCCTACTTGAACGGCGGCCTCTTCGACGCTCTCCCCGAGGACAACGCCTCCGATACCATCGAGGACGGTGCCTTGAGCGTGCCCGACAAACTTTTCTACGCCACTCGTGCCGACGGTCTCACCATCGCCGGTGGCACCGGTCGCCGCGCCACACGCGTCCCGGTCGAAGGCCTCAACCGCATCCTCGACCGCTACCGCTTCACCGTCGCCGAAAACACGCCCTTGGAGGAGGACGTCGCCCTCGATCCAGAGCTGCTCGGTCTCGTCTTCGAAAACCTTCTCGCCGAGATCGACCCCGACGACGAAGCCGCCGCCGAGTCCGCCCGCAAGGCCTCAGGTTCCTACTACACCCCGCGCCGCATCGTGGACTACATGGTCAACGAGGCTCTCCACCTCCACCTCCGCACTCGCTTCGAGCAGGCCGGGGCCTCCCGCGACGACCTTCAGCTTCTCGCCCACCTCTGCTTCGAGTCCGGCGACGACCTCGACTTCTCACCCATTGCCGAGCGCGTCGTCGATATCCTCGAAGCCCTGCGCGTGCTCGATCCCGCCAGCGGCTCCGGTGCCTTCCCCATGGGCATGCTCCATCGCATGGTCACCCTCCTCGGACGCGTAGACCCCGATAATGCGCGCTGGAAACAACGCCTCCTCGACCGCCTGCCCGCCCCCATGCGCGACGACGCCCGCCGCGGCATGGAGGGCAAGAGCTACGACTACCTGCGCAAACTCGGCGTCATCCAAAAAAATCTCTACGGCGTGGACATCCAGCCCCTCGCTGCGCTCATCGCCAAACTCCGGTTCTTCCTCACCCTCGTCATCGAGCAGGACGTCCACCTCGCCGATCGCGCCCACAACTACGGGCTGCAATCCCTGCCAAACCTCGAGACCAATCTCGTCTGCGCCAACACCCTGCTCGACACCGGTCACGACCTTCTCGCCGCGCCCACCCTTCGCGCCCTCCGCACCATCCGCGAGGAGTATTACCAACCCAACACCTCCCGCGCACGCCGCGACGAACTCGCCCGTCAAGTCGGCGAACAGCTCGCCACCCTTTTCCCTGGCTTCGCCCAGCAGACCAAGGGCATCAATCCCCGCGACGCCCAGCAACGCCGCGAGCAGGACGCCGCCTGGCTCGCGGAATGGTTCAAACACGCCACTGTCGCCGCCCCGTTCTTTAACGTCGAAACCTTTTTCCCCGAGCTGGTCGGCGAAGGTGCCGACCGTCATCCCGCACCCTTCCACATCATCATCGGCAACCCGCCCTACGGCGGCACCAAGATAAGCGACGACCTGCAGGAGCAACTTGGCCTCGGCTCCAAAGATCCCTACGGTGCCTTCATCGCTCGTTTCCTCGGCGACCCTGCCCGGCCCAGCCCGCTCGCCGAGGGTGGTGTGCTCGCCTACATAGTCAGCGACACCTTCATGACCATCACGACGCACCGCCCCCTGCGCGAGCAGATGCTCAGGCACCGCGTTCACAAAATGATCCGTGTCTCCGGAGATACGTTTAAGGCTACGGTTAACTGCGCCGTCATCGTCACCCAGCGCGGCCCAGCACCGGCCGACCACACCTGCCAGATGGCCGACCTCACCAACGTCTCCATCCATGATCGCTTCGAGTATTTCCTACATCTGCTGTATCAAACCGAAGGCACCGGCCCCATCAGCCGCCGGCAAAACGTCTCCAATCAGACCTACGCTATCTACCACTACCGACAGAGCCTCATCGCGACCAACAGCAACATCCCGTTCTTCGTCGCTTCACCCAAGCTCTTCGCTCTAATGAACGACACCACTGCACCGGTGACCCGCGAAGTGATTGACGGTGAACGCGTGCCGGTGCGCACCGTCACGCTCAATGGCAACGCGGTGCGACTCGTGAAACTCGGTGATATAGCCGAAGTGAATCAGGGATTAGCGACCGGAGATAACGACGCCTATTTGTTTCAGAATCCCGAGGCGCGTGGTTCTTATCGGTCAATCGAGGGCTATAGGCAGTTTTTGCTCACCGAGGCCGATTTGGAACGAATTCGTTCCGACGAGAAATTGCGCCGCGAAGTGGTGCATCAGGGTATCTCGAAAGACAATTCACGGTCGCGCCGCTACTTCGGCGGACGCTACATCGTTCCGTATGACAAAGGCGGCGAATCCGACTCAGGTGATGGCTGGATGCCAAACTATTGGGTGCCCACAAATTACTTCATCGATTGGAGCGAGTGGGCGGTAGATCGAATGAAAACGTTAACCACACGTGAGCGTAATAGACTACGTGGTGACGCCGGCGGCAACGACTCGATTGCGTCCCGTTTTCAGAATGCTGATTCATATTTCGCAGTCGGCATTACATTCTCTTCGCGTGGTGTTTATGCGCCAACATTCCGCCGGAATTCAGGCACATGTTACGATAAGGAAAGCAGCGGCATCTTTATCTCTGGCAATACAGATGAGGTATTAGGCGTCTTGGCTTCAAAAGCAGGGAAACACCATCTCAAGGGATTTCTTCAACAGACGGTATCTATGGATGTGGACGCTTTGAAAGAATTCCCTGTTCCACTTCGAGTTCCTCGCATCGCGGACTTGGTAAGCTCTATTATCGAGCAACAAGGGACAACTCCTCGCTACGACTACGCCAGCAACGAACAGATCGAAATCGACCGCCTCGTTTACGCGGCCTACGGCCTGAACGAGTCAGACATACACGAGATTGAGGACTGGTATGCCCGGCGATACCCCCCGCTTGCTCAAGCTCAACGTCGAAACCTCGCCGCTAAACTCGGCCAGACGGTCGAGCAACTCGCGCCGCCCCGCGTCGTTCACCTCTACTGCGACGAGAGCCGCCACCTCCCCCACGACCGGGAGTCGCACATGCTCCTAGGCCTTGTCTCTTGCCCCAAAGAGAGGGCCGCCGAGTTCAACCACCAGCTCACCGCGATCATCGAGCGCCACGGCTTACCCAAGCATTTCGAGGTCAAGTGGACCAAGGTCAGCCCCGCCGGCCTCCCGCTCTATCGCGATCTGCTCGATTGGTTCCTGGCAACCCCGGCCGTCGAGTTTCACGCCCTCGTGCTCCCCAATAAACAGCAAGTCTTCTCGCGGGTAGCCGACACCAAGCGCGACGACATCTACTACACACTTTACTACGAGCTGCTGCGCGGCTTCCAGACCACCGAACAGCGCTACCACGCTTTCCTCGACATCAAGGACACGCGCGGTCGCGAAAAACTCCACCAGCTCAAGAGCTGGCTAGCCCTTAACAACCCCGCCTTGGCCGAGCCGGGCAAACTTGAACTTCAGCACGTCCACAGCGGGGAAATTCGCCTGCTCCAGGTTACCGACCTGCTTCTTGGCGCGGTCGGCTACGCCCGCCGTCCTCGCACCGAAACCGAGAGCCCGGCCAAGCGCGCCCTGATCGATCACCTTGAGAGCAATCTAGCTCTACGGCTTGCCCACAATACCCTGCCAGGAGCCACCAAGTTCATCCTGCAAACCGTGGAGGAAAACCTACTGTGAGCGCCGCTACTGTTACACCGCCCCCGCCACCGGCTTGGCTCCCGCCGCACATCCCGTTCACTGGTGATTGGTCCGCTTTCGTAACGGCGCTTTACGCAGTATTCTCACGCGACTTCAAAGCGACTTTCCCTTGGTTTCAGGGGCGACCGGTTTGGCACGACCGCCGCGTCCTATCCGACGGCGACGGCAAAGAAGAAGGATTTTGGCACCTCGTTACCCGTGACGAATGGGTTTGGGACGCCCGCCTGCGCAAGAAGACCAAGGAAAGACTGCCCGAGTTAGACCGAGCGGGGCGCGTCCCATGGGCTCGCCCCATCATAGAGCACCCCGGTGATCCGCAGGTGCTCGTTTGGGAATTTGAGGCCGAAACCAAGTTTGGCCCGGCCCTTCGCACCTACGTCTGGCTGCAATCGTGCGACTACGTCGTCATTCTCGAGCGTCAGGCGAAGGAGCGCGGCGACATCTACCAGCTCATCACGTCCTTCTACGTGGATTATCCGGGCAAACGAGTGGACCTCCTGAGTCGCTACGAGCGCCGTAAACAATGAAGCCCCCGCCGTAGCGAAGGCCTAGCTCCTTTCACACATGGTAAATGAGTTAAGAGCACTAACGGCCCGCCTGGCCGGAATCTCAATCAAAAAAACGAGGCGCGGCTTTGAACCGCGCCCTAATGCACCGTCCACAAGGGGTGGAGGCAACAAATGCAGCCTCCTTTCTTCCTCGGCATGAGGCAAAACCATTTTTCGTGCGCCACTGGCTGATAAAATTCGCCCCTTTCCGCACCGCCTGGCTCGACATCGTCCGAGCCGGTATTTTCACCCTGCGTGGCGTGCGCAGCGCGGAGGCTCGCCAAAACCTTGCCGCCATGCGTCTCGGCGACTCCGTGCTCTTCTACCAAAGCCAGCAAGGCCAAGCCATCGTCGGCCTGCTCGAAGTCGCCCGCGAAGCTTACCCCGACCCCACCAGCGCCGATCCCCGTTGGCTCACGTGCGATTTCGCCCCCGTGCGCAGCCTTGCGCCGATCTCGCTTTCCGTCCTCCGCGCCGAGCCCCGCCTCGCCGGCCTTGGCCTGCTGCGCCAACCCCGCCTCGCCGTGATGCCGGTCGCGACGGAGGATTGGAACGTGATCCTATCCCTAAACCCGCGATGAGCCCGCTGCCATTCCCAACCCAGCGACTCCGCGTTTACGACCTCGTCCGCGAGGTCGGGATCGACGTCGGACCGTGGGCTAATTTCGAGGGCGAACACTCGGCCTCAAATCCAAAATTCTGCTACAACTGGGCGTTTTTCGACACCGTGCGGCGGCTCGTGGTCATCTGCCTCTGGCATGCGGAAACGGAGGCAGACGAGAACGGTCATTTTCAGCGCCAAAACTACCGCGAGATCGCGGCGGCCAAGCACCGCTGGAAGCCCAGCCAGTGCAAACGTGGGGGACAGATGGATCAGGCGCTTCAGTTCGCCAAAAATAGGAACCTGCCGGTAAGGGTTATTCTCCTCATCGGATCGCGTCGCGAAGACTCGGACGACGAATCACGCTCAAGGGTAGAGCAACGTTGCCTCGATCCGGAACCGTGGCACGTTGCCGAATACGATGACGAGTGAGCGTGTGTTCTGCGGCGCGGTTCCCCGCCATCGCTTGCACCACTCCCGGAAATCTTCACGCCCGAGGAAATCACCGCCGCCGGCAGCTTCGCGGAGGGAGCCAAGGTCGAAATCATCACCCAAATTCGCGAACGCTCCCAACGGCTCCGTGACCTTGCGCGCGGCCATTTTGCCGCACGATCAGCCGACGGTCGCCTCCACTGTGCCGCTTGCGACTGGTCCCCTCCGCTCAAACTCGAACTCACCAGCCCCATCGTCGAAATCCACCACGGCCTCGGCATCAGCACCTACCCGCCCGACGGTAAAGCCTTCATTTTCGACGTCGCCGTCAAACACCTGACGCCGCTCTGCCCCAACTGTCACCGCATCCTCCACGCCAAACGCGGCGGTGGTTCGGTCACCCTTGAGGAAATCAGAAAAAGCACTCGGGGTGCGGTCGTTCCAGCAAGCAAATGACGGACTCCCTCCAAATCTCCGCCATCGGTCTCTCCAACTCGCTGCTTCCCGCCGTAAAACAACTCGGGCGAAAGCATAGCAATACCTTGGGCTTCTTTCCCGATGGCGCGTTTGATGAACACGCCGAGCGTGGGCAACTACTGGCGGTGTCGGTTGGCGAAGCTGGGGCTGGGTGTTGGCCGACGCCCGGCCCCTAGCTTTTCGCCCGTGCAAAGGAGCACTCGGATTTTTTCGTCCCAAGTTCAATAAACTCGACGACTGAACCGATACAGATGCTCGCCAATCGAATTCTTCGTGCGTGCCCGGGCCCAAAAAGATTTTAGGGACGGGCCAATGTGGCGCTCACAATGCTCGGAACCGGTGCACGAAGTGGCTCGAGAATGGCGACGGGTTCGGGGATGGCGGGCGACGCCCAGCAGCGAGACCACGGGTTTCTCGGAGGGAACGTCGGCGGTGAAGACGGTTCTGATTGCAGGTTCCCCGCTGTTTCCGGCGGGTAGATCTCTGAGCTAAGCGGCGGCAGTCGCGGCGAAGGTTGAGTCAGCGACCCTTTTTTCAGGGAATAGCGGTGGGTCGTTGTTTCCACCGCTTTGGGGAGATGCCTCTGAACTATCTTCTGCCCAAAGACATGAGCTAAGATCCCT
>CANIYB010000083.1 GCA_947471105.1 Cytophagaceae bacterium | reverse complement strand
TTTTTTTTATCTCAAGAAACCAGGTTTATGGTTGAGTTAAAAATGCTTTTGAATAATTAATCTTCAAAGCATCCATGGAAGGCATGTGTCCCTTCAAACGCTTTTTGAAATCCTCATAATTTTTTGATCCTTTGGGAGACCATGAAACTTCGGATAAAGCCAAAGCCCTAGGATAAGTCATATACTCCGCATAAGGTAAATTACTGACATATTCGGTCCATAAGTTGGCCTGAATGCCCACCACATGTTTCGCTTCTTCAGCTGTTAATTCTGGCAAATCGGGTTCAAAAGAATAGCATTTACTTAAAGGCAAGAATCCACCGATGGCGATGGGTTCTGTTTTAGCCTCCGCTTGGTAATAATCAATGTAGAAAAATGAATTAGGCGACATCACCACATCATGATTTTGTTTCGCAGCTTCGATACCACCTTTAGTTCCCCTCCACGACATAACCATCGCGTTTGGAGATAAGCCACCTTCTAAAATCTCGTCCCAACCTAATAATTTTTTCCCTTTGGATGTAACAAATTTATCGATTCGCCGAATGAAATAACTTTGTAATTCATGTTCATCCTTCAAACCTAATTTTTTAATTAAATCTTGGCAAAAACGACTTTCTTTCCATTGGGTTTTGGGACATTCATCCCCGCCGATGTGGATGTATTGGCCCGGAAATAAAGCCATCACCTCGGTCAAAACGTTTTCCAAAAATTCAAAAGTTTCTTCACGTGGGAACAAGACGTCTTCAGCCACGCCCCATTTCGTTTTCACTTGTAATATTTTATCTCCATTGGAACCCAATTGTGGATAAGCTGCCAATACAGCCGTCGAGTGACCCGGCATTTCAATTTCTGGAATTACCTGAATGTATTTTGAAGTGGCGTAAGCAACTACTTCCTTAATTTGCTCCTGCGTATAAAATCCGCCGTGTGGCTTTCCGTCGTATTTTTGGTCCCGGTAATGGCCTAACATACTTTCCTTCCGCACAGAAGATATCGAGGTCAACAAAGGATATTTTTTTATTTCAATGCGCCAGCCCTGATCTTCAGTCAAATGCCAATGAAACGTATTTAATTTATAAACAGCCATCAAATCGATGTAACGTTTTATCGCATCCACTGAGAAAAAATAACGGCCTACGTCTAGCATTAAACCACGGTAGCTAAACCGAGGAGCATCTTCGATCAGACAGTTGGGGATGGTCAAAGCAACCGTCGACAATTCATTTCCGTAAATAGGCGCGGGCATCAATTGGAGTAAAGTTTGCAAACCATAAAAAGCACCCTTCCCCGTTTTTGCTTGAATTTCTACTTTTTTAGATGTCACTTGTAAACGATATTCCTCTTCTCCTAATGCCTCATTTTTACTAAATACTATTCCTGAAGAGGCGGACTTAGCGATTTTAACAGGTACGATTTGACCCGAAGCATTTTTAATTTGCAAGGCTAGCATATTGGCCGATGGACTAAATTCTTCTGAATTTATGTACACTGCAATTCCCTTTTTTACCGTAAAATTACCTTCTATAGGCTTTAAAGATTTAGGCAAAGGAATGATGTTATATGTGTTTTGGGCAAAAGAGCTTCCACATAAAAACATTAACAACAGAATAAGTTGATTTTTTTTCATAGGTGTATTTGATTTGAATCGTAAAGATATGGGTTCGGTTTTTAAAATAGTGGAATAATATATTATAAATTTTAAAAGAAAAATACTAAATTTGCGACCTTATAAAAAACAATTTACGATCTAAATATGACAAAAATTTACAAAAAAGGAAAGTCCTGGCAGAACAGTCTATGGATTTTCGTTTGTTGGCTTATCTTTTCAGGAACAGCCATTGCACAAACAAAAACAATCACAGGAAATGTTAATGACACAAAGGGGGACGCGGTTCCAGGTGTCGCTATTTCGGTAAAAGGTACCCCTACCAAAGGAACCACGACCGATGCAAATGGTAAATTTAGCCTTTCAGGCGTAGACTCTAAGACCGTTTTACGCGTAAGTTCGATTGGTTTTGAAACTCAAGAAATCAATGTTGGGAATAAAACTGTCGTGGAAATCACTTTAGCTGAAAATGCAGCCAGCCTAGAAGAGGTAGTTGTGGTAGGTTATGGTGTACAGAAAAAAGTCAATATGACAGGAGCTGTATCTACGGTCGATTCAAAAATGATTGAGAATAGACCTACGACCAGTTTACAATCTGCCTTACAAGGAACTTCACCTGGATTAATTGTCACTAGAACAAACGGTCAGCCAGGTAATGAAGGTTTAGGAATTCAAATTCGTGGAGCAACTACCGCGAATGGATCCGTTGACCCACTAATCATTTTAGATGGGGTAACCGTTCCATCCATTACTTTACAGACGATGAATCAAAATGACATCGAGAGCATTAGTATTCTAAAAGATGCGGCTGCGGCGGCCATTTATGGAGCACAAGCTGCTGGGGGTGTTATCTTAATTACTTCTAAAAAAGGTAAGAATGGCAAAGTAACTTTTGACTATTCAGGTATGTCAGGTGCCGATTGGGCAGCTAATGTTCCAGAAAGAATGTCCCTATTAGAAGAAGCTAATTTTTCCAATTTGGCTCGTAAAAACTCAGGTTCAGGACCCGAGTATTCTGATTTTGACTTGGAGCAAATTAAAAATAATGTTCCTTATTTAGTCAATCCAGCGGATACGACTCAATGGTTATTTTACAACCAAAATCCATTGCCTCAGCAAATTTTGAAGACTTATACGTCTATGCAAATGCACAATATTTCGGCAAGAGGTGGAACCGATAAACTTAACTTCTTGATCTCAGGAGGATATTATAACAAAAAGGGATTGTTTAAGGTGGGTCCAGACCAATTGACCCGCTACAACTTGCGTGTCAATCTTGGCGCGAAATTGACCAACAACCTATCATTAGATTCAAGAATTGCCTATACAAACGAACTGACAGAGCAAAGCTCAAGAGCAGCCAGTGGTCAAGGCTTAGTCTATGATATTTATCGTTTAAGAACTCGAACTCCATTTTTCACTCCTCTGGGTCAGTATAATGGTGCGGGTTCAGGTGCGACGACCTATGCCGATTTAGCTGAAGGAGGATATGATAATAGAAGCCGTAATTTCTTTGACGGGACTTTTACTTTCAAATTAGAAAACTTGGTTAAAGGATTAACGTTAAGATCTGTTGCCGGTACACAATATCGTAGAGGTGATCGTTACATCTTTAAAAGAACGGTGCCACTTTGGGGTCGTTTTGGCGTTAACCGTTATGTAAACCAAGTCAACTCGTATTCGATTTCAAATGAAGTAACTAAGAATTTAAATTTACAGTTTTTAGCTAATTACGATTTGAAAATCAATAAGCATACGTTTGGTGCATTATTAGGTTATCAGTGGGAAGATTTCCGTTATGTAAATACTACTTCGGGAGCTACTAATATGGTGAGTAATGACTTGCCAACCTTAAACTTGGGAGATGATAAAACAAAAACCAACTCAGAATCCATCGCAACTTATGCGTTTCAATCTGTTTTTGGACGTCTGAACTATAATTATGATGATAAGTATTTATTAGAAGGTACTTTACGTCAAGATGAAAGTTCGAAGCTAGCTGAAGATGGTCGTACTAAAATTTTCCCTTCCGTTTCGGCCGGATGGAACTTACACCGCGAAACATTTATGAGCGAATCATTACAATTTATCTCTGAATTTAAATTGCGTGGTTCATGGGGTAGATTAGGGGGTGCATTAGGAAGTACTTTGGGATACTATGATTATGTAAACCAATTGACCAGAGGTTCAGCCTTGGTTTTGGGAGACTCTAGAACTTCGTATATATACCAAGGTTCATTGCCAAGTACGAATCTTTCATGGGAAACGATTGAAACAACCAATGGTGGTTTTGATATTGGTTTAATGAAAAATAAATTACAAGTGAGTGGTGATTACTATGTGAAGTCTAATAAGAACATGTTGACACCGCAACAACTTCCTGCTACCATCGGTATTGCCACTCCACGTAAAAATAATGGAGAATTGAGATCATGGGGATGGGAATTAGAGGTGAAATACCGTGGTAAGATTGGCGATAAGTTTAGCTACAATGTTGGCGGCAACTTCTCAGATAATCAAAATGAACTGGTTTCATTCTCAAACCGAATTGTAGTGGCCAGAGGAAATAACAGTTTGATTGAAGGTTATCCAATCAACACCATCTGGGGATATCAAACCGCAGGATATTTCTCTACCGCAGATGAGGTTAAAGCTTGGGCATTCCAAGATAACCGTACTGGGGCAGGAGATCTTAAGTATGTAGATCAGAATGGCGATAAGCAAGTTACAGTAGGAAAGGGAAGTAAATCAGACTATGGTGATTTGATTTTATTGGGTTCATCGAGTCCTCGTTACCTTTTTGGATTTAATTTTGGATTTGAATACCAAGGATTTGATTTTTCAGCCTTCGTACAAGGGGTAGGTCAAAGAACTTTCTTAGGAGGGTCTGAATCAGTAGGGCCATTATTGGTAACTTGGAAACAAGCCATGGGGATTCATAGAGACTATTGGACTCCTGAAAATCCAAATGCATTATTCCCTCGACCATACGTGGGTGCAACACATAACTTTGGAACTTCAGATAAATGGGCTTTCAATGGCCAGTATGCAAGGTTAAAAAATATCCAATTAGGATATACGTTACCTAGTGTTTTAACCAAGAAAATGGGTATATCAAAGGCACGTGTATATGTATCTGGACAAGATATCTTGACCGTTTCAGCGATGGGTAAATTTGGAACCTTGTTTGATCCAGAATCGGCGAATAATGCGGACAATGATTATCCGTATTTCTCAACTGCCTCTGTAGGTTTAAATCTTTCGTTTTAATCCATAGCCATTTAAAAGACAATTGAAATGAAAAATTCATTAAAAAATATTTTAGCAATAAGCGCCTCAGTTTTATTCTTCACGGGATGTGAAGTAGAGAGGTTACCAGAAACCAATATTTCAGATGCTACGTTCTGGCGTTCCGAATCTGATTTAAAAACGGCAAATAATTATTTATATACATTTTTGCCAGATTTTAATACGGATGACAACTGGTCCGATGATGCCTTTGGATTAGCGTCCAATAGTATCAGCGACGGTTCACGTCTTGCACCTGCTACGGCAACCGCTGATTTTAATAACCAATACTTATTAATTCGTGCGGCCAATAATATCTTAGAAAAAGGTCCTAAAACTGGAATAGCTGCGGCTACTTTAGATCGTTACTTGGCAGAAGCTAAATTCTTCAGAGCTTGGGCCTATTTTAATTTATTGCAACGGTATGGTGGAGTTCCATTAATCACCAAAACCTTGACAGATGATTCAGCTGAATTGTCAGCAGGCTCAGCTTCTCGTGATGAAGTGTTAACGTTAATCTTTGCTGACTTAGATTTCGCTGGAGCTAAATTACCTACTCCAACAGCCTTAGGAACAGCGGATTATGGTCGTATTGCTAATACAGCTGCTTTAGCATTTAAAGCTCGGGTAGCACTTTTTGAGGGAACTAGAGCTAAATTCCACAATTATGGGGATTCTAAAAAATACCTTACCATAGCTGTGACTGCATCAAAAGCAGTGATGGATAGCAAGCAACATGATTTGTATACAGGACCTTATTTCAACTTATTCCAATATGAAGGAGAAGGTAGGGCCAACAAAGAAAATGTATTAGTCAAGCAATATGGAGTAAGTTTAACAGACCGCGTATTGTCTCATACATATTGCAGATCTACGCTTGAAAATGGAAATAAAAGTCCTACCAAAGCATTGGTTGATTCTTACTTAATGAAAGACGGATTGCCCATCACAAAATCTCCATTATATGTACAGCCGGTTTTATCGACCGATGTATTTGTTAACCGAGATACGCGTTTAAGTGATGACGTTTTGAAAAAAGGAGATTCGTATATTTTCACGAATCCTGTATTCAACGTATCTTCTTTAGTTTTCGCTAAGACAGGATTTACGTTCCGTAAATATTGGAACATCGTTGACTGGAATAACCAAGCATCCTTTATAGACCGGAACTTAATCCGTTATGCAGAAGTCTTATTAATTTATGCGGAGGCTAAATTCGAATTAGATGGAAGTATTTCGGATGCTGATTTAAACCTTACTGTTAATGCTTTACGTAAGCGTGGAGGAGTGACTGCATTAACAAATGCATTTGCAACGACCAATGGTTTAATGATGCGGGACGAAATCAGACGTGAAAGACGTGTGGAGCTTGCCCAAGAAGGTTTCCGTTACTGGGATTTAATTCGTTGGAAAACAGCTGAAATTGAATTACCAAAACCCATTTTAGGAAACTTTTTCTTTAAGGAATTTGGAACAACGGTAAAGGTCAATACAACGGCTGATAACTATATTATTACGCAAGCGGCTAGTTTCCGTAAGTTTGATGCGGCACGTGATTATTTATGGCCATTGCCCATCAATGAGATCGCTCTTAATCCAAGCATGAAGCAAAATCCAGGTTGGTAATTTGCTCATGATCAAATCTAAAATCCCGCAGGTTAATTCTTGCGGGATTTTTTTTGTTTCGTTAATTCAATGTTCCGAACATATATTTCAGCACCTTCGGATTGAATCTGAATGCGACCTTTAGAGGGTTGGACTTCTCTTGCCCGATTGACCAAGACCCCATTTAAGTAAACAATTAGCTCATTTCCGCTAGCGATGCATTCCAAATGGTTCCATTCGCCCATCGGTTTTTCGATGTCTTGTTTTCCTTTAAAACCGATGACATCTTGCCAATGCTCATCCCGACCATACCAGTTGAGCCTCCCTTTATTCAAAACGGCTGGCGCACCCCCTTCCTGATAACGATAAGACCCTGCTTGCTTTTCTTTGGCCACGGAGGCTGTAATGCTGAATTTTTCAGAACCATCTCCCACCACCAAAATATCACCTGTTCCACCCTCGATAATTTGACATTCGATCGAATGCATCCAAATACCGGCAGATCCACCATCTTCTCCAGTCGAATGCAAAAGCAAACCTGAATCCCTTGCTTTATCAATTCTATTCCCTTCCGTTTTTCCACCCCACCTGAAATCAAGAGCCAATCGATAATTCTCATATTGCTTTTTTGTGGTGATGCAACCCCACTCCTCACCCGAGATTCTAATTTGTTGGTCCACCACGGTAAAAACATTTTTGGGATCTATATTTTTACCTCGTTTTTGTACAAAAGTATACCAGCCCTTTAAATTATGTCCGTTAAACAAGGAGGTTGGCTTCTTATATGGAATCAATTTTGTTGTTGGACCCTGATGAGTTTCTTGCGCCAAAAGGACAGATCCTAAGGAGAAAAACAATGCCGTTAACATAAACTTTGTCATTTTCATGTTCAGAAATTTTAATTTAAACCTTTAGCAAAATCAAGCATTCAATTACCTAAAGTTGAACAATAGGGGAAAAACAAAAACGACCAACATGGCCCAAAGGATATAAATAGGAAGGAAATTGGCTATCGCATTTTCCACACTACTTTTTTCGTCTTTCTTAGCCACTCGATTAAACAGTCGATAAGCGATAAAAACTAAATTGGCCAGCATGAGGAAATTAGCCCCTAAAATAGCTAGCCGATTCGGCGTTATTCCCCATTCTGAAATTCTAAATAGAATTGCCGTAAATGCGATTCCATTGACCACCATCGTGACAACAGACAGAGCGAACAAAACAATGAGGCTCCAAGGGTTCCCATAATCTTTAGATGTTTCAGCCAAAGAGAACAAGATGATGGCCATGACGCCAAGCAGCAATAAATTAAAGACCAATAAAAAATTCCGATCATTGTAGGGATCTTTATCTGAAAACAAAATGGCTCCTAAATAAACGATCAGCATAATCAATACCACTGGACTACATATTTTCGCAACCACGGGGGAAACTTTATTCACCAACGATGGATTTGATTGTGTCATAAAAGTGGAAATAATAGGCAATGCGGCTCCCGCAAAAACAGCTAAATAATCGAAATAAAATTCCTCTATTTTTATCCCTATGGCTTTAAATAAGCCAATGACAATCGCAGTAAATAGCCCTCCGACAATCACTAAAATTCCACTCAGGATCAAAAAGTCCCCATTGAATCGCAAAAAATCCAATCGGCTTTCATCATTTCTCAAATCCAAACCTACGTAATTAATACCCAATAGAGCCCATAACAAAAATGGCAAGTGCAGACAGGCCAAAATGATCGTGTCGTTATTGGGCAAATCCGGCAAAAAATTAATGTAAACTGCCGCAATTGCGAAGGCCACCGCAGTAAATAATATACGAGGTGTTGGGATATTTCGCTTCCAAATAAAATAGCTAGCCAAAGCTGGGAAAACGATAAAGCCAATATTGCGTGTATAGAAAAATTCGGGTTTGATCTGAAATATCGCTGGAATTTTGGCGATTAAACCTGCTAGTAAAGAAGCCAACAAGATAAAAATCCAATCCTTTTTTGTTCCCCATGAAATTTCAGAACGTTCATAGCCTAACCGAGCATTCCAATATTGCGCTAATTTCTCTTCCTTTATTTCAGGATAAATAGAATTGAAAACCTTCGCAAATTCCGAACTGTTTGATCGGTATAATTTCTCTAATTGAACTGGGTCTTCAAGGTGATTTAAAATTTGTTGACGCATGATTAATAGATTACGTTGAATTAAGAAAAAACCTGATCCAAATTTGTTTACCGGATAATTTCGAAAAGCTAACGCTTAAATTAAACTTTTATTTTTATAAAATAATGACCGTTTATAAAATAATCGAGCCTCGAATAGCCGCTTTATTTAGTGTTCTAATTAAAAAAT
>CANIYB010000082.1 GCA_947471105.1 Cytophagaceae bacterium | reverse complement strand
CCTAGAATTTCATAGTTCTGCTCAAAAAATTCAGTGGGCTTCAAAAATAATTTCGGTTTCAAGTGAATATACGGATCCTTTGTTGGGAAATGAATATAAAGCCATTCATGCCCTTGGAAGGCCTAGTAAATATCCGAAGTTTGCCAATAGTCCTAGTGCATGGCAATCGTTAACTCCCGACAATCCTACGGGTGAATATATTATTGTAGGTTTTGATTCTTTGCAAAATGTTAAGCAGGTAGCCATATTTGAAAATTTTGGTGCAGGAAGTATTGTGAAAATTGATGCATTGGATGAAAACAATAAAATTTATACGCTAAAAGAATTACCTAATGGATATGCCAAAAGTAACGGTCAAATAACCTATGTTAATCTGACTAAATCTACTTCATTTAAAGTTAGGGCTATAAAAATAGCTTTTAATTCTAATCGAGTTGTAGGATTTTCTCAAATCGATGCGATAGCTATATCGGAATCGGATATTCCGATTGAGGAAAGCATAAAATTACATGATGAGCCTAATGCGACTTATTTCAAAGAAAATATGGGGGCTACCATAAACTCAATTTATAATGAAATTTGCCCAGTAGTAAGTCCAGACGGCAAGAAACTATATTTTACACGTTGGAAACACCCTGACAATCTTGGTAAAGATAAAAATCAAGACATTTGGTTTTCTAGATTAAAAGATGATAAATCATGGAGTAAGGCTGAGTTATTTAGTCGGCCGATTAATAATGAAGAGAATAATGCCGTTTGTGGAATTTCTTTAAACGGAAAAACCATTTTGTTGAATAATGTTTATGGGAAAGATGGCAAAATGGAAAAGGGAGTTTCTGTTTCTTATTTGTTAAGAACGGGAGATTTTAGTTTTCCTAAGCCATTGCAAATTCTTAATTTCAAAAACAAATCAGAGTTTTCGGAATATACGCTTGCCCCTAACGGGAAAGTATTGTTAATGACGACCGAAATGAAAGATTCTTACGGGGGAAAGGATATATATGTTTCTTTTTTACGTACAGATGATAAATGGACTGAACCTAAAAATATAGGAAATAAAGTAAATACGGGTGAGTCTGAAAGTACTCCATTTATAGCTCCTGACGGTGTAACTATGTATTTTTCATCTAGTGGCCATGTAGGATATGGCAGTAATGATATTTTTTTATCTAGGCGATTAGATGACAGTTGGTTAAATTGGTCCACACCGGAGAATCTGGGACCTATTATAAATACAACTCAATGGGATGGGTATTTTTCGGTAGCAGCTCAAGGGGATTATGCATATTTCAGTTCAGTTGAAAATTCAATAGGTGCCGAGGATATATATCGCATAAAAATACCTCCTAAAATTAAACCATTAACTTTAATTCAATTTTCTGGTAAAATTTATAATGATGAGACCAAAGAGATTATTGAAGGAAAAATACTCGTAAAGTCAATAAGTACAAGGGATTCTTTGTTTATTGAATTTGATCCATATAATGGCGATTTTGAATTTATGTGGCCAACAAAATTTCCATTTACTATGGAAGTTAAATCGAAAGGGTTTATTTCTAAAGTAGATCGATTCAATTTTACTAAGGAGGCGTCTTACAAAACCGTAAATAAAAATTTTAATCTATTACCTTTGCGATTGGATAAAAAATACAATCTACCTATCATAAATTTTGAACAGGGAAAATTTGAAATTTTACCTGATACGTATGATGAATTAAATAATATTATTAATATTTTAAAGGAAAACGTCGATTACGGTATTTTACTTGAAGGTCATACGGATAATCAGGGAGATTGGAATGAAAATTTAAAGTTGTCGCTAAATCGGGTGGAAAGTGTAAGGGATTATTTAGTAACGAAGGGAATAAATAAAGAGAGAATCCAAATTAAAGGTTGGGGAGGAATTAAACCTTTAATCAGTAATATGATCGAAAGTAGACGTAAATTAAATAGAAGAGTAGAATTCACATTGTTTGCCCTATAATGACAAAATCATCCAATGATGTATATTTTAAGCAACTAAATGGCATTCGGTTTATTGCCGTTTTTTTAGTCCTGTTGGATCATTGGCTCGTTCCGATTTTGCCCATACCCTTAGGCCATCTTGGTGTGGTTATTTTTTTTGTTTTAAGTGGCTTTTTAATCACAAGAATTTTATTTTTGAATGCTGACGAAATTCAGCAAACTAAGTCTAGCGCTTGGCCCAAAATTATTCGATTTATCTACCGTAGATCTTTACGAATATTCCCTATTTACTTTATTTTGTTATTCATTGGGTTAGTTTTTAATATATCTAATTTCAAGGAATTATGGCCATGGCTGATAAGCTATACTCCTAATTTTTATATTATGTTTAAAGGCCAATGGCTAGGAACTTGGGATCATTTGTGGTCCTTAGCCGTTGAAGAGCAGTATTATTTAATCTTCCCCTATTTCATTTTATTTCTTACTAAGAAAAACTATGTGCGCCTATTCATTATTATGATAAGCCTGGGTATCTTATCAAGGTTGATTTTTTATTTCATTATACCACATGACACGATAGAGAAATATTGGATGTTTTCTTATGTAAATCCTTTAAGTGCGATTGACTGTTTTGGTATGGGAGGTTTATTAGCTTATTTTTATCATTATGATTACCCATTTTTATTAAAAATAGCAGAAAAGAAAAATTTATTGCCAATTACTCTATCCGCTGTATTTATCTCATTAATTTTATCTGATTATTCAGAATACACCTATGATAATATATGGTTTAGTATTATCGAAAGATCCATTTCAGCCATATTTGCTTATTTTTTAATTATGAACGCTTTAATGGAAAGAAATAATTATTTGGGTCAATTGTTAGAAAATAAAGTGGTAGTTTACTTGGGCTCCATTTCTTATGGTATTTATTTGTATCACAATTTAGTGTTTAATTATTATCACCTTAATGGAAATACAATTTGGGGGTATTTGTCAAATAATTTCACCTATTTGAACTCACTAAATTCAGAATCAATCCTATTAAAATTTGTAATAAATTTTTTATTACTCATTGGCCTGGCAAGCTTTTCTTGGTTCTACATTGAGAAACCAATAAACAGATTTAAAAATAGATTATAATGCTCAATAAATTGGACTTAGTGATAGTAATTCCTGCCTATAATGAGGAAGGTTGTATTGAAAGTGTCATTGATTTGTGGACTCAAGGAATATCCAATGTTTTAAAAAATGAAAATTTTAAAATATTGGTCATTAACGATGGTTCAAAAGATAATACAGGTGCTATATTAGATGAAATTGCGTCAACGAATAAATTCTTAATTGCCAAGCATCAATTGAATGGAGGACATGGAAATGCAGTAGTTAATGGCTATAAATTTGCAGTAGAAATGAATCCTGATTTTATTTTCCAGACAGATTCGGATGACCAGTTTATTCCCGAAGATTTTAAACATTTTTGGGATTTAAAAAATCAATCAGATTTCATATTAGGATTTAGACAAATTCGTCATGATGACCCCTTTCGCCTATTCATTACTAAAATATTAAAATTCTCTTTATTAGCAATATATGGAACCTATATAAATGATGCAAACATTCCATTTAGGCTATACAAAACATCATTTTTGAAAAAATTATTATCTGTTCTGCCTAATCCAATTCCATTTGCACCGAACATATTCATGTCTGTATTAGCTAAAAAAACAAATCAAAAACTGTTTAATATTCCAGTTATTCACAAGGAAAGAGAAACGGGAGAAGTGTCGATAAGGCACATGAAATTATTGAAGGTTTGTTGGCAGAGTTTGAAAGAATTAATATCATTCAGGATCAACCTAAATCAATATATTACACAAATATTAAAATAAAAAAAAAGGCTCTATTTAGTAAAATTCACTAAATAGAGCCTATAAAATCAACTATTACGCTACACTAAATCGAATCGGTCAAGATTCATGACTTTAGTCCACGCAGCTACAAAATCACTAATGAATTTATTTTTCGCATCTTCACACGCATATACTTCTGCTAATGCACGTAACTCTGAATTAGATCCAAAAATTAAATCTACTCGAGTACCAGACCATTTTAATTGACCTGAAGAGCGATCCGAACCTTCAAATAAATATTGATGAGCGTCAACTGCCTTCCAAGTTGTGCTAAGATCAATAAGGTTTACGAAGAAATCATTTGTCAATACTCCTGGAGTATTTGTAAATACCCCATTATTTGATCCATCGAAATTGGTATTTAATACACGTAATCCACCAACCAATACCGTTAATTCAGGAGCACTTAACGTTAATAACTGTGCTTTGTCAATTAACATTTCTTCTGCAGAAACCAAGGTACGAGGCTTAACATAATTTCTGAATCCATCTGCTATTGGTTCTAATACTCCAAATGATTCCACATCTGTCTCATCTTGAGAAGCATCGGTACGACCAGCAACAAAGGGAACATTAACATCAACTCCACCGTCTTTTGCAGCTTTTTCAATGGCAACAGAACCTCCCAATACAATTAAATCAGCTAATGAAACTCCTTTCTCTTTATTTGCAGCATTAAACTCCTTTTGAATATTTTCTAAAGTGTCTAATACCTTTGATAATTGAGCTGGATTATTTACCGCCCAAAACTTCTGTGGCGCTAAACGTATACGTCCTCCATTTGCCCCTCCACGTTTGTCTGAACCACGAAATGTAGATGCAGATGCCCAAGCCGCAGAAACTAATTCACTTACCGTTAATCCTGAAGAAAGTATTTTGCTTTTTAATGTTGCTATATCAGCAGAATCGATCAATTTATAAGTGACTGATGGAATTGGATCTTGCCAAATCAAGACTTCAGCCGGAACCTCAGCACCTACATATCTGGAACGCGGTCCCATATCACGATGAGTCAATTTAAACCAAGCTCTAGCAAATGCATCAGCAAATAAATCTGGATTTTCATAAAATCTTTTTGAAACTTTTGCATAAGCAGGATCCACTTTTAATGCGATGTCTGATGTCAACATAGTAGGTGCGTGACTTAAGGAAGGATCATGTGCATCTGGTACAGTACCTGAACCAGCCCCTCCTTTGGGTTTCCATTGATTAGCACCAGCTGGACTTTTTGTTAATTCCCAGTCGAAACCAAATAAGTTTTCGAAATAGTTATTGCTCCATTGCGTAGGAGTAGTTGTCCATGCTCCCTCTAATCCAGAAGTAATCGTATTAACTCCGTTCCCGGAACCTAACGTATTTTTCCAACCTAAACCTTGTTCTTCAATACTCGCTCCCGCAGGTTCTTTGCCAACGTATTTACTTGGATCCGCAGCTCCATGTGTTTTTCCAAAAGTGTGTCCACCAGCGATTAATGCCACCGTTTCCTCATCATTCATCGCCATCCTTGCAAACGTTTCCCGTATATCCCTTGCAGAAGCAATTGGATCAGGATTTCCATTGGGACCCTCAGGATTAACATAGATCAAACCCATTTGGACTGCTGCCAAAGGATTTTCTAAATCGCGATCTCCGCTATATCTTTTGTCATCTAACCAAATTTGTTCCTTACCCCAATAAATATCCTCCTGTGGCTCCCAAACATCTTCTCTACCACCTGAAAAACCAAAAGTTTTAAAACCCATTGACTCTAATGCACAATTACCAGCCAGGATCATTAAATCTGCCCAAGACAATTTGCGACCATATTTTTTCTTAATAGGCCATAACAACAAGCGTGCTTTATCTAAATTGGTATTATCAGGCCAACTATTTAACGGAGCGAATCTTTGCATTCCTGCTCCACCCCCACCACGGCCATCTGTTGTCCGATAAGTACCAGCACTATGCCAGGCCATGCGTATCATAAATGGACCATAATGGCCATAATCCGCTGGCCACCAATCTTGCGAAGTGGTTAATGATTTGATGATGTCTTCTTTGACAGTTTTCAAATTAAGTGATGCGAATTCTTTTGCATAATTAAAAGATTCATCCATTGGATTTGATAAACGAGAGTGTTGTCTCAAAACATTTAATCGTAATTGATGTGGCCACCAATCCGTATTTCTTGTTCCACTACCTGCACTAGGTTGTTTACTCATTGACGTAGCCCCAGTAAAAGGACACTTGGCTTCTTCGCCGCTATTAGAATTATCCATATTTATTGATTGTTTAATAAATCAAGCTGTTTTTTAACAATTAAATTCAAATATCAAGACATTTTTTATATAAATCAAATCTATATTTATTATATTAGTATAATAAAAAACTATATTAATGACTATCACTCAATTAGAATACATTGTAGCTTTAAATGAATATAAAAGTTTTTCAAAAGCCGCTAAGTTTTGCTGTGTCACGCAGCCAAGTTTAAGTATGCAAATTCAAAAGTTAGAAGAAGAACTTAATTTGATCATATTCAATCGGAAAATTAAACCAATTAAACCTACTACTGAAGGATTGCAAATAATAAACGCGGCTAGAAAAATTATTCAAGAAAAAAAATCTATTCAAATTTTTGCGCAAGGTTATCATAAGGATGTAATTGGCGAGGTATCAATAGGTATTATACCGACAATAGCTCCCTATTTAATTCCAAAATTTCTTTCTTCATTTCAAACAAAATTCCCTAACCTAAAACTTAATATTTTTGAAACGACTACTGAAAATATCTATAATTCCATCAATGAGGGGAAATTAGACATTGGTATTTTGGTTCCCATAACTAATCAAGTAATGTCTTGTATACCTTTATTTTTTGAGGAGTTATTTTTATTCTCAAATGTAATATTGAAAAACGGAGAGATAGACCAAAATGTAATCCCTGAAAAATTATGGATTCTTGAAGAAGGGCATTGTTTAAGTAACCAGATTGCTTCCATTTGCAATCTAAGAAATAAATCAAATTCAGATGCCCAAATAGTTTATAAAACAGGAAGCTTAGAAACGATGCTAAGATTAGCTGAAAATGGAATGGGGCAAACTATAATACCCAATATGTTGGTCGATTATGTCAGCGAATCAGTTAAAAAGAAGATATTCAAAATACCTTTTAACACCCCAGTCCGCGAAATCGCATTAATTTATTCCGAAAATTACAATAGAAAAGGGGTAATTGATGCCTTAAAAGAGGAGATTACATCAGTAATTCCTAAAGAATGGATAAGCGCTAAGAACAAATATGTTATACCCCTAAGTATTTAATTTATTCACTTTTAATAATCTAAATAAAAAAAACAAACTAGCCATAAAGAATAAAGTTAAGACCAATATACCTACCCTCATATTACCCGTTATTTGAATAATAATGCCAAACAAAAAAGTACCCAATACAGTACTTAACCGATCGCAAACATCATAAAAACTAAAGAAAGAAGCTAAATCTTTTTCATCGTTAGGACATAATTTAGCATAACTAGCTCTACTATTACTTTGTATTCCTCCCATGACAAATCCAATGAACATCGCTAAAACGTAAAACTGAATTTGGCCGTATACAAAATAAGCAAAACAACAGATTAAAATCCAGATAGTGACAATTATGATGAGGGCTAAAATATTACCCATTTTTTGGGAAATATAAGAACAAATAAAGGCACCTGGGATTGCTACTAATTGGATTAAGAGAATCGTAATGATGAGTGCGTCCGTAGGCAAATGTAATTCTTGACTTCCAAATAAAGCACCTAAGTACATAACTGTTTGTGCTCCAAGATTGTACATAAAAAATGATACTAAGAACAATTTTATAGAGACGATGCCACGTATTTTCAAAAAAACTTTTTGTAATTCTGTATATCCTCCAGTCAAATAACTATTATTTAATTTTAAGGACTTCTGATTATCAGGTAAATAATGAAGGGGTATTTGAGCAAACAATAACCACCAAATGCCAACGGACAAGAATGAAATTCTACTGGCTAATTCGCTTGAAATATTACCATATAAGCCCGGAATCAATAACATGGATAAGTTTTGCAATAATAATATGACACTACCTATATAACCCAAGGCAAAACCTTTTGCACTCAATCGATCATATTCATCTTTAGTAGCAATTTCAGGTAAGAAACTGTTGTAAAATACGATGCTCCCACCCCAACCGATAATTGAAAATAAAAAACCTATTGTACCGACCCAATAACTTCCTTTGGTGAAGAAAAACAAAGCAATGCAACTGAATGAACCTAAATAGCAAAAAAACCGCATGAAAGCCTTTTTATTACCTAAATAGTCGGCAATTCCTGAGACCATGGGCACTAAAACAGCTAATATTAAAAATGCAAAAGAAATAGTGTAGGAATAAACTACTGTATTTGGCAATAAAATATTACCAAAAATAGGAAGTAAATTAGGAGTAATTGATCCCAATACTACAGCAGCAATTGGGAAATAAATTGGAAAAATAGCCGAAGTGATGGTTAATGAATGTACAGAATTTGCCCAATCATAGAAAGCCCAAGCATTTTGAATTTTTTTATTACTTTTTAATTTCTCCATTAAAACAGACCCAACTGAGCCCCTTTATTTAAATCACTATTTGAATTTTCTTCAGGCTTTGATTTGATTGTCATAGGAACATCTGTCTCATTATTGCTAGTATTTATATCAAATGGTATGTCGTCTGAATTAACACTATCAATTAAGGATTCAATTTCCTTGTCTTCTAAAACAATGGTTTCAATTGTATCTAAATCTTCACTTTTAATAGATTCCTTATTAATTATTTCTAGCGGGATTTCATCTGTTTCTTGCTCAATTTCTTCCATTATCTCCACTATAGATTCATCTTCTATTGTTTCGGCATTCTCATAAGTCTTTGAATTCAAAAGATTTATATTATTATCTGAATTGGACTCACTACCCTCATCAGAATTTAGGGAATTGTTTAATGTT
>CANIYB010000081.1 GCA_947471105.1 Cytophagaceae bacterium | reverse complement strand
TGATGACACCAAAAGAAAAATTGAATTCCTGTAGATATTGCTGGGCAATGACCGTCCATTTTTCTACCGAAAACCCTTCGCCGAACGGTACGTAACTATTGCCATCGGCATCATGGGTCACTCGATTCCCTTTAAATTCATTTAATTCCGCAGAGATCCAATGCTCAATATTCCGAATCTTTTCACTGGTGTCTGCGAGCGTTTGTTCAAATTGTGGATTTAACTCCTGGAATTTTGGCATAATTTCATGCCGGATAAAATTTCGTTGGTATTTAGTCGTAGAATTACTCGAATCTTCGCGCCAAGCCAGTTTTTGTTCGACTACAAAATCATAGATTGTCTCCTGACTTGCAAAAGAAAGGGGTCGGATGATGTGCCCATTTTTTATGGGGATCCCATGAAATCCGGCTAAGCCCGTTCCTCTAGTGAGGTTGATCAACATCGTTTCGGCACTGTCCAATTGGTGATGGCCGGTGGCTATAAAATCGTAGTTGTTTTTAATTCTGATTTCTTCAAACCAAGTATATCGTAGAATTCTGGCTGCCACTTGAGTCGACAACTTTTCCTTTTCAGCAAAGGCATTCGTATCAAAACATATTGTGTGATAGGGTACTTTTAATGTTTTGGCAAACTTTTTCACAAATACCTCATCGGCCAATGATTCTTCTCCGCGTAAACTGAAATTTACATGCGCGATACCAAAATTAAATTTGGCCAATGAAAACAATTTGGATAATATAATGGAATCAATTCCCCCACTGACCGCAATCAGTATTTTTTGATCTGGCTTGAATAAATTCTCTTTTTGGACAAAATTGATAAAATCTTCCAGCATAAAATTGGTAAATTGCGCGTTCAAAACAATTAGCGAAATTAACGATTCGCTTTTAAGATGCCGTATATTATTAGAATTTTAATGTTTTTCTTTTTGGTTTTGCCGTGGATAAGTCAGGGGCAAAGCCAAGTAGAATTAATTAAGGCCGATAGTTTAAAGGGGTATCAACAAGATTTAGTTATGCGCAAGGAGCTTTTGGGGCATGTATTGTTGCGCCAGGGCACTACTACTCTAAGTTGTGATCAGGCGGTTCTGAACTCGACGACCAACAATGTAGAGGCTTATGGCCATGTAAAAATTATTCAAGCAGATACGGTGACCATTACGGGAGATACGGCTTTGTACAATGGGGATATGCGCCAGGCTTTTATGTCGGGGCGCGTGAAATTAGATGACCACACCATTATCTTGAATACCAATAAACTTGACTATGATTTGAACTCAAAAATGGCCATTTACCATACGGGAGCCAAGATTATTGACAAGAAATCTACGTTGACATCCAAGGAAGGATTTTATAATACGGTGACCAAGAATTTTTTATTTAAGGAAAAAGTTCGGGTCATCGACAAAGATGGAGGTGCGGTTCGAGCCGATTCATTGCGGTACAATACAGCTTCAAAAGAGGCTTATTTCATCTGTCCCACGGAGATTATCAGTAAAAAAGACACCGTATTGACTTCAGCTGGATTTTATAATACGCAAACAAAGGTGTCCAATTTCACCGGTCGTTCTACGGCTAAAACCGATGAATATATTTTGTCGGCTGATACTTTATTTTATGACTCGCCGACTCAAATAGGCGTTGCTAGGGGGCGGGTCGAGTTTTTGAGCCAAAAGGAAAAAGTGATTTTAACCGGGGATCATGGTCGGTATGCAGGAAAAACGGGTCTAACTCGTGTTTATGGGCATGCCTTAATGAAGAACATCATGGAAAAGGATACGTTATATTTAACGGCGGATACTTTGGTTTCATTAAATAACAAGAAGGATTCGATTCGTAAATTATATGCGTATAAAAATGTCTTGCTCTATAAATCCGATTTATCGGGTAAATGCGATTCACTTGCCTATGATGTGACGGATTCCGTCATTCACTTTTTTCAGAAACCTATTTTGTGGACCAATGATTCCCAATCGCAAGCGGATTCCATTTCCTTGTTTCTCACGAATCAGAAATTAAAGGAAATGCGTCTTCGGGGCAAATCTTTTGTTATTTCTAAGGACTCCGCGGATCATTACAATCAAATCAAAGGTAGAAAAGTTTGGGTCTTTTTTGACCCAGAAAGTAAGCTGAAGCGCGTCAATGTTGAAGGAAATGGGGAAAGCATTTATTACGTGATGGATGAAAAAAAGGTTACGACCGGGATGAACCGAGTCGAGTGTAGTCGGATGAATTTATTTTTTGAGGACAATAAAGTCAAGAAGATTACGTTTATCACCAAGCCAGAAGCCAAATTCATTCCGCCCAAAGAGTGGACGGATGATTTACAATACTTAGATGGATTTAAATGGCGGGATAAGGAAAAAGTGACTTTGACTTATTTGTTGGAGCGCGTTAAGTACACAAATACTGTTAAAAAACCTTAAAATTTACCATTAATAGCCTTTTGGCCGATGGCCTGATGTGCGCTTTTAGTAGAAAGACTTACCTTTGGCTATAATCTTTTGCAATGAAAATTAATTTACGAACCTGCTTTTTTGGACTTTTGTTTATTTCCAGCCTATTGGTGGGAAATTCGGCCTTGGCGCAGATTCAAAGTAAAAACAGTTCGGAAAATTATTTGTTCTCAAACGATCGAGTTTGGGTTTCTCATGTGTATCCAAATCCAGCATTAGATTTTGTTGACATCGACTTTCAAATTGCTTCCTCCTTACGGGAGGTTAAATTAACCTTTTACAATGTCTTAGGCCAAGAAGTGAAAGATGTGGTGTTGGAAAAAGATCAGAAAACCACACATATTCCACTGCGTGAATTAAATAGCGGAATGTACATGTATCAGTTGAGCATCGACGGTCGTTCGGTCGCTACCAAGAAATTGATTGTTAGGAAGCAGTAAAATGAATGAAAAGGGAAAATAGGTTTTACCTATTTTCCCTTTTATTAATTGTTAAAACCCTCCCACCGTGCGTTTGATAAACGCTGTTAAATCAGAGCCGGTCAATAAATTTTGGGATAGTAAAGCTAAATCTGAAATTTGCTTGGCTAAAGCCTTTTGCTCATCTTCTGTTTTCATATCGGCCAATTTACTGATCAATGGGTGATTGGCATTAATGGTAATGTTGTAGGTATTTGGCATCGCACCAAACATCCCCATTCCACCGCCACCGGTTTTCGACATATCACTCATGCGGCGCATAAATTCATTTTGCGTGACAATGGCCGGAAGTTCGTCTGGCGACATCGCTTCTACGGCAACAATCTTTTGCTTGTCTTGAAGCGTATCCTCAAATACTTTTTTAACGGATTCCTTTTGAGCATCTGTTAAAATAGCTTCTAGGTTGATTCCCGTGTCGATCAATTTGTCTACCGCATCTGCGTCGACTCTCTTCCACTGCGTTTTTTCGATTTTGGTTTCAATGGTATTGATAAAATGACTGTCGATCATGTTATCCATTTTTAAAACCGAATAGCCTTTTTGGCTCGCCGATTGGATAAAGGCATCTTGCTGTTCTTGGTCTGTCGTATACAAATAAACCTTATTTCCGTCTTTGTCGGTCTGCGCAGCTTGTACCTCTTCTGCATATTCATCTAGCGTAAAGTATTTGCCTGCCGTATCCTGAACTAAACAAAAATCCTTCGCTTTTTCCATGAATTTCTCATCTGAAATCATGCCATATTTGACAAATAGGCCTATGCTGGCAAATTTCTCTTCAAAAGCCGGGCGATCAGATTTGAATAATTCTTGTAATTTATCAGCTACTTTTTTCGTGATGTAACTGTTGATTTTTTTGACATTTGAGTCAGCTTGCAAGAAACTTCTCGAAACATTTAATGGAATATCGGGAGAATCTATGACCCCATGAAGCAACATTAAAAATTCAGGAACAATATCCTTTACCTCATCCGTAATAAATACTTGTCGGCTATATAAGGAGATCTTCTCACGCTGCAATTGCATTTCGTTTTTAACCTTAGGGAAATATAAAATTCCAGTTAGGTTAAATGGATAATCGACATTTAAATGTATCCAAAACAAGGGCTTCTCCTGGAATGGATAAAGCTCTTCATAGAATTTCAAATAATCCTCATCCGTTAAATCTGCTGGAGTTTTGGTCCAAATTGGATTTGGGTTATTGATGACCTTCTCGTTAAATTCAATCTCTACCGGAAGGAATTTGCCATATTTCTCCAGGATGGACTTTAATTTAAACTCCTCTAAAAACTCCTCTGAATCTTCAGCGATATGTAAAATGATATCCGTTCCCCTCGTTTTCTTTTTAGCAGCCGAAATGCTGTATTCGGTAGATCCGTCACAAATCCATTTCGCCGCTTCAGATTTATCCTGATATGATTTTGAGATGATCTCAACTTCCTTAGCTACCATGAAGGCAGAATAAAAACCAAGTCCAAAATGTCCGATAATTCCTTTGTCATCCCCTTTGTCTTTGTATTTTTCGACAAATTCTGTCGCTCCTGAGAAAGCGATCTGGTTGATGTATTTTTTTATTTCTTCCGCCGTCATACCGATTCCGTTATCTGAAATCGTGATGGTCTTCTTGTCTTTGTCGAAACTAATCTTAACCTTCAACTCGCCTAATTCACCGTTGAATTCACCGATGGAGCTCAGGCGTTTGATTTTTTGAGTGGCATCTACTGCGTTTGAAACTAACTCACGAAGGAAAATCTCGTGGTCCGAATAGAGAAATTTTTTGATGATGGGAAAAATATTCTCGGTGTGAATGGAGATGTTACCTGTTTCTTTCATTTTTTATGCGATTAAAAATTATAAATTTGGGTCATCGTTTATCAATTTACTTTCCAAAAATAATTTGGGTGTCATATTGTCAGTTATTTATGTCTAATCGAATACTTGTTTTTTGCTTTTGTCTAATGGCTCATGTAGCTGCAGCCCAGCAGGAAGCACTTCGAATGGTGTATCCTTTTATGCCGCTTTCCTTAAATCCTGCTGAGGCCGGGGCGAATGGGGTTATTTCTGTGACAGGGATTTATCGGAAAAAGCCCTTAATTCAGCAGTTTGGGATGTCGAGTTCGTCCCAACAATATTTTTCGTTTGATAAGCCGATCAAAAATAATTCTTGGGGAATGGGTTTTTTGGCCTATAATACAGATCAAGCCTATGCCATGCCTTTGGGGGGTATTGCGTCCAATTTAGGATTAGCGGGGCTATTGGCTAAATCCATCTCTTTTGGGCGTGGTCGGGAAATTAGAGCAGGAGGCCAACTAGGAATCAATCAATATCCAGTGATTGGTCGGAGCGGCACGAGTGAATTAACCGGTTCCTATGGGTGGGGATTTTTGCTCAAACAAGATGAATTTACTTTATCTTTTAGTCAGCCAGCCGTTCAAATGCAAGAAATGAATTGGAAGTCGACAAGTCCCATGTACATCAAAGGGCAATATATTTTTAAAGCTAAATCTGGCAATGCTTTGAAATCAGGTAGTGTCATTCGATTCATTAAAGGATTAGATACGCAAATTGACCTATATAGTGTTTTCTGGTGGCAAGAACGTTTGGGTTTTGGGCTTTGGTGGCAAAATACAGGTGCCGAACTTGGCAACCCGGCTTTAATAGGTAGTTTGGAAGCACCCTTAGGTAAAAATTTTAAAGTGGGATATGGCTATGATTTTTTTGGGGAAAATGTGTCCACTTTACCTGCTGGCATTAGTGGGTCAGCGAATTCAACGACTTCCACAACCGCCTCTGGATTTCACCAAATCTTTCTACGTTATGAACTCGATACTGGAAATGGGAAATTAGCGGAATTTAGACATTAAATAGAGTTGGAATATTTTTGATTTTTGAAAGATAAAATTGAAATTATTAAAGAATAATTTAAAGCATTTTAGATTTGCCTTTTTTCAAATGAAATTTGTCCACTTAAATGGAAAATCCATCATTTTTTTATGGGATAATTACATTGCTTGTAGTAAATTGCGTAGATTTTTAAGATTGCCATTTAAGCTAAACCAGTTAGAAAACATTGAAACGATTCTAAGGTGTTATGCCTTAGAAATATACATATGGATCCATTTTCCTACGTTGCCAATGCAGATACACAAGTCATTTCAGATTTGTATGATGCATATATTCAAGACCCCAATTCGGTAGATACCTCTTGGCGTGATTTTTTTAAGGGTTTTGATTTTTCTCAGTCCTGGAAAGGGGAGGCCTCTCAAAATAGTTTAGGATCAAGCGCTAATGGTAGCCAATCAACTGACATTCAGCATGTTCAAAAAGAGATGTCTGTGATCAGTTTGATCAAGGCTTTTCGCTCCCGTGGACATTTGTTGGCCCAAACAAACCCAGTTCGCGTACGTAAAGACCGCAAGCCTCGTTTAGATTTGGTTGACTATTCACTTTCTGATGCAGATTTAGATACAGTATTCCAAGCAGGTAGCTTTATGGATTTGGGTCCAACGACCCTGAGAAATATTCAGAATGCTTTGCATACTATTTATGCGGGTTCTATTGGTTTTGAATATTCATACATTCGCGATGTCCAACAAAAAGAATGGTTGCGCAACAAGATCGAAAAAGAGGCGATGACCTTTAAGCCGAGTTTAGATGAAAAGAAGTTAATCCTTCAAAAAATCAACGAGGCGGTTGTTTTTGAGAATTTTTTAGGTACAAAATATTTAGGCCAAAAGCGTTTTGGATTAGAAGGAGGGGAAAGCACGATTGCCGGTTTGGATGCCATCATTAATGTGGCTGCTGATTCAGGTGTAAAAGAGGCGATGATCGGAATGGCACATCGAGGAAGATTGAATGTGTTGGCTAACATCATGCATAAATCGTATGAATCTATTTTCGATGGTTTCGAAGGAAATGTGCCGGATCAAATTCATGGCGATGGAGATGTAAAGTATCATTTAGGCTATTCTAGTAAGCATATTTCGCCGAAAGGAAATGAAATTTCTTTAAAACTTGCTCCCAATCCATCGCATTTAGAAGCGGTGAATCCATTGGTGGAAGGTTTCTGTCGGGCAAGTGCTGACGCACATTATGATTGTGATTATGATAAGGTGTTGCCTATTTTAATTCATGGGGATGCAGCGGTTGCCGGCCAGGGAATTGTGTATGAAGTAACCCAAATGGCCAAATTGAAGGGCTATGCTACCGGTGGAACGATACATTTTGTGATCAATAACCAAGTAGGGTTTACCACAGATTTTGAAGATGCGCGTTCAGCCATTTATTGCACTGACGTAGCTAAAATTATAGATGCCCCGGTATTTCATGTGAACGGCGATGATCCTGAAGCGGTCGTTTTTGTTTCTAAAATGGCGGCTGAGTTTAGGCAAGAATTTAACAAGGATGTGTTTGTCGACATGGTTTGTTACCGTAGAAATGGGCATAATGAGTCAGATGAGCCTCGTTTTACGCAGCCTACTTTGTATGCAAACATTACAAATCATCCGAATCCTAGAGAAGTATATACGCAGAAATTAATTAAGTCGGGGGAGATTGAAGCGAAATTAGCGGAGCAAATGGATGCTGAATTCAAGGCAGAATTGCAGGCTCGATTAGATATGGTGAAGCAAAAAGTTCGCCCTCCATATATCCCGCTTAAACTAGATAATCGTTGGTCTTTATTGAGATTTTCCAATGAAAAAGATTTTGAAAGTTCTCCTAAAACTTCCATTTCAAAGGAGACTATAGACCAAGTAGCGAATTCATTAACCACGATGCCAAAAGGTTTTGTGGCATTAAAGCAAATCGAAAAGGTGATTGCGGACCGAAAGGGCTATTTCGCTAAGGGTCAATTGAACTGGGCGACGGCAGAATTACTCGCTTATGGTTCTTTGCTTTTGGAGGGAAAGCCGGTTCGTTTATCAGGCCAAGATGTTCAAAGGGGTACATTCTCACATCGGCATGCGGTTTTGCATGAGGCCAATACGAATGAAAATTATTGCTCGTTAAATCACATTAAGGACGGCCAAGAAAAAATTCAAATTTACAATTCGCTATTGTCTGAGTACGGGGTGTTGGGTTTTGAGTTTGGGTATGCGCTGGCTAATCCGGATGCTTTAGTGATTTGGGAGGCTCAGTTTGGTGATTTTGCGAATGGAGCTCAAACCATGATCGACCAATTTGTCAGTTCCCATGAGTCGAAATGGGGGACCCAAAATGGGTTGGTCATGTTATTGCCACACGGATATGAAGGCCAAGGACCTGAGCATTCAAACGCCAGACCTGAACGCTTTTTGCAGTTGGCTTCCGAGAACAACATGATTGTCGCTAATTTAACGACACCGGCTAATATCTTCCATGCCTTGAGAAGGCAGTTGACCTGGGAATTCAGAAAGCCGCTGATTGTGATGTCGCCTAAATCGATATTCCGTCACCCTAAAGTGATGTCGCCGATTGAAGATTTTACGAAGGGTAAATTCCAAGAGGTTATTGGGGATGGATTTGCTGATAAATCAAAAGTCAAAAAGGTGTTATTGTGTAGTGGCAAGATTTACTTTAATTTATTGGAACGCCAAGAAAAAGGCGGAAGAAAAGATGTGGCGATTGTTCGCATTGAGCAATTACATCCATTGCCTTTGAAACAAATTGAAGCGGAACTGGCTAAATATAAATCGGCCGACCTGTACTTTGTACAAGAGGAACCTGAAAATATGGGTTATTGGTCTTATATCATTAGGGAATTTGGTTGGGCACGCTTTAAGGGGTTAATCGCTCGGAAGAAAAGCGCGTCTCCGGCAACAGGATTTTTGAAGGTGCATGTTGAAGAACAAGCAGCCTTAGTAAATAAAGCATTTGAATAATTTAAATTAAGCCGAATACCATGGCCATAGAAATGAAAGTGCCCGCTGTGGGTGAATCGATTACCGAAGTGACCGTAGCCACCTGGAATAAAAAAGAAGGTGACCACGTGAAATTAGATGAGGTTTTATGCGAGCTAGAATCGGATAAAGCGACTTTTGAATTGCCTGCTGAGGCGGAGGGAATATTGCACATTGTGGCTTCTGAGGGGGATGTTTTGCCCATTGGAGCTGTTATATGTTCGATTGAACCTGCTGCT
>CANIYB010000080.1 GCA_947471105.1 Cytophagaceae bacterium | reverse complement strand
GTGATTACACGGCCATTAACCCAATCCAACGGTATGAAATAGATGCAACGAATGGAGATATGAATGATTCATGGAAAGCTAAATATGAGGGTATTGCTCGTTGTAATGCAGTAATCAATTTGGCGAATGGATCAACGGCTCTTTCAGCTGCTGACAAAACTCGTATCGTAGCAGAGGCACGTTTCTTACGTGGTTTCTATTATTTCGAATTGAAGCGTTTATGGAATTCTGTTCCATACGTGGATGAGAAAGTAGGATATGGCCAAGGAATTGAAAAAGTGGCGAATACTCCTGCTATTTGGGATAAAATCGAAGCTGATTTCAAACATGCGTATGATAACCTTCCAGAAACCCATTCAGATGCAGGACGTGCAAACAAATGGGCTGCAGGTGCTTTATTAGGCAAGGTATATGTATACCAAGCGAAATGGGCAGATGCAAAAGCACTTTTGACAACGGTCATCAATAGTGGAAAAACCACTAATGGTAAGAAATATGGTTTGGTTCCAAAATTTGCTGAAATTTTCAATGCTGAAAATGACAACAATGAGGAAGCTGTTTTTGCCATGCAATCTTCTATGAATACGGGTAATACAAATAATGCGAATGGTTTTGACGACTTGAACTACCCTTATAACACGGGTTCTGACGGTCCAGGTAACTGTTGCGGTTTCTTCCAACCAACTTTCTCGATGGCTAATGCGTATCGTACAGTAGGTGGATTACCAATACTTTCTGAGCAAGCTGATGGAACACCTGATTATAACTTACCTGCTAATGCGGTAAAGAATGATTATGGCAAGAATACAACAGATGCTTTCACAGAAGATACTGATCCATTAGATCCACGTATTGACCACACAATCGGTCGTCGTGGTATTCAGTATTTAGACTGGATCGAGCACCCAGGTGCTAACTGGATTCGTTCTCAAGTATATGCAGGTCCATATTCTCCTAAGAAATATGTGTACTATAAGCGTCAAGAGAATACATTGACAGATGGTTCTGGTTGGACTCGTGGGTATGCTACGATGAACTTTAATATCATCCGTTTTGCTGATGTGCTTTTATTAGCTGCTGAGGCTGAAATCGAAGCAGGAAGCTTAACGACTGCTTTAGGATATATTAACCAAATTCGTAATCGCGCAGCTAATGAAGCTGGTTTTGTAACTAAAGGAGGAAAGCCAGAGGCAAATTATCAGATCAAGCCTTATGCCGCTTTTGCTGATAAAACCGCAGCAACGAACGCACTTCGTATGGAGCGCTTGTTAGAGTTAGCTACTGAAGGTCACCGTTTCTTCGATTTAGTTCGTTGGGGTATTGCAAGCAAAACATTGAATGCATACTTGAAATACGAATCTAAGTGGTTAGTAACTAAGTTTGGTGGTGCAAAATACACATCTGGAAAAGATGAGTATTTACCTATCCCACAAGCACAAATTGATATTCAAGGTGCTTCTGTATTAAAGCAGAATCCTGGATATTAATATTTGATTTTGTGATTTTTTAAAAAAGGTGGGGAGAAATTCCCACCTTTTTTTTATTAATTTTGTCTGATTAAAATAAGCCATGAAATCCATTCACATTCCTTTCATTCTGATATTTTGTATCTTTTTTTATGGGTGTAAAACCAAGTCTACTTTTGAACTTATCCCCAGCGAAGATTCCGGAATTGCGTTCAATAATCAAATTGTGGACAATGATACACTCAATATTTTAACCTACGAATATCTGTACAATGGTAGTGGGGTGGGTATGGGTGATTTTAATGGAGATGGCTTATTAGATGTGTTCTTTTCAGGAAGTCAGGTCGACAGTAAATTGTATTTAAATCAAGGAGATTTCAAGTTTACAGATATTTCAAAAACAGCCGGCATAAACACCCAAGGCCGCTGGTGTTCAGGTGTATCCGTCGTCGATATCAATGCAGACGGATTATTAGATATCTACGTGTCTAGTACCATGAAAAATGCGGCGAAAGATCGCGAAAATTTGCTGTTTGTTAATCAAGGAGTAAAAAATGGAACGCCTACTTTTAAGGAAATGGCCCAGGAATACGGGGTGAATGATTCTGGATTTTCAGAGCATGCTGCATTTTTCGATTATGATCGCGATGGCGATTTAGATTTATATGTGCTGATTGACGTGATAGACCAACAACCTGCTTTATTTAGGCCCAAGGTGACTGATGGCTCTTATCCCAATACGGATCGCTTGTATCGCTGCGATTGGTCTGCCGATTTAAAACATCCTGTGTATACCAATGTCTCAAAAGAGGCGGGAATTACGATAGAAGGACTTGGGTTGGGAGTGGCCATATGCGATATTAATCAGGACAATTGGCCCGACATTTATGTGACCAACGACTACGTATCGGATGATTTATTATACATCAATAATAAGAATGGGACTTTTACTGACCAGTCCAAAAATTATTTTAAACATACCAGTTTAACTGCGATGGGAAATGAGGTTGGAGATGTCAATAATGATGGTTTAGCTGATATCATAGCCTTAGATATGTTGCCCAAAAATACAGAAAGAAAGAAACAATTAGCGCCACCCAACAACTACCAAACCTATATCAATAGTGATCAATTTGGGTATACGTATCAATACATGCGCAATACGTTTCAATTAAATTCAGGTAAACAGGCCGATGGTTCCAGCAAACTTTTTCATGAAATCAGTTTAATGGCAGGTATTTCCGAAAGTGAGTGGAGCTGGTGTCCTTCCTTGGCCGATTTCGACAATGATGGTTACCGGGATCTATTTGTGACCAATGGATATCCGCGAGATGTAACGGATCGTGATTTTATGCTCTATCGGGCTAATACGTTACAATTATCTTCTTCCTCATTGATGTTGGAACAAGTTCCTGTAATCAAAATAAGTAATTACGCTTACCGCAATCGAGGGGATTTGACTTTTGAAGATGTGACTGAAAAATGGGGATTAAGCATTCCTTCATTTTCTAACGGAGCTGCTTATGGCGACCTAGATAACGATGGAGATCTTGATTACATCGTTAATAATATCAATGATAAGGCATTTTTATATCGAAATAATTCGCGTGAGGACCATGCCGATAAATCACATTATTTACGCATTAAATTTAAAGGAGATCAAAAAAATCTTCAAGGTTTTGGGGCCAAAATTGAAGGTGTTTTTGAAAATGGGGAACGCTTTTATTATGAAAACACACCTTACCGCGGCTACCTTTCTTCCGTTGAACCCGTGGCTCATATTGGTTTAGGAACAAAACGTAAATTGAAGGAAATACACATTGTTTGGCCAAATGACAAAATGCAGGTCATTAAAAATCCAGGAATGGACAAGATTTTAACGGTTTCAATGGATGCGGCAAAAGAACCGTATCAAACTCTTTTTGAGGTCAATAAACCTTTGTTAAAAGATGTTTCTGATGAACTTAATTTAGTGGATGTCCATAAAGAATATGACTTCATCGACTTTAATTATCAAAGTTTAATGCCCTTTAAGTTATCTCAATTAGGTCCCGGCTTATCGGCCGGAGATGTGAATGGGGATGGATTGGAAGATTTTTTTCAAGGTGGGGCCAAGTTCTATTCGGGTATTTTTTACATCCAAAATCAAGCTGGGAAGTTTAATGCAAAACCTTTAGAAAAAAGTATTTCAGTGCCCACTAAATTGGGAGAAGATTTGGGTTCATTGCTGATCGATTTTGATCAGGATGGGGATTTGGATCTTTACATTGCTCGGGGTGGTAATGAAGACAAATTGGGCGCGGCCAGTTTTCAGGATGTTATTTATGTCAATGACGGCAAAGGTAATTTCAACTTAGATGCTTTGTCATTGCCCGTATTTACAGAGAGTAATGCGGCAGTTCGAGCATCCGATTTTGATCATGATGGAGATTTAGATCTATTTGTGGGAGGGCGAAATGTCCCTTTCCAATATCCAAAATCAACTACCTCACGTTTATTGAAGAATGAGTCAGTCAAAGGGCATATTAAGTTTGTGGACGTTACCCAGACATTAGCCAAGGACCTAATCAATGTAGGATTAATCTGTGATGGAATTTGGACCGATTACGACCTAGATGGTTGGCAAGACATCATCCTTGCAGGAGAATTTTCAGACATCAAAATACTGAAAAATAACCAAGGACGCTTTACGCTTTTGAAGGCTACGGGGTTAGAGGAATCAACAGGTATTTGGACTTCTTTGTCTAGTGGAGATTTCGACCATGATGGCGACATGGATTATGTAGCCGGAAATATGGGTAAGAATACTTTATTGAGAGCTAATGCTAACCAGCCTGTGGATATTTGGCACGGGGATTTGGACGGCAATGGGGTATATGATTTATTTCCATTTGTGTATTTTCAAACGGCTAATGGGAAAATGGCCTCTGCCTCGTTATTTGGGAAAGACGATGTGCATAAAATGTTAAATCAGACGCGTCAAAGATGGGTTTATTACAAAGATTTTGGCCAAGTGACTCAGGAGAATTTCTTCATTGCTTCCGAAAAAGAAAAAGCGAAAAAGATATCCATGCAAGAAAACGCTTCTATTTGGATTGAAAATTTAGGGGAAGGAAAGTTCAAAACGCACATTCTACCTATGATGGCGCAAATATCCGCGATGAATGGAATTCAGATCAAAGACATCAATCAAGATGGTCATTTAGATATTTTGTACGTAGGAAATAATTATGCGAATGAGGTGTTCATGGGAAGATATGATGCTTCCAATGGGGGTATTTTACTCGGAAATGGGAAGGGTAAATTTACTTACCTTAATCAGTCAGGACTTTTTGTACCCCAAGATGCCAAATCATTTATATCTATTGATTTAGGCCAGAGGGGCTTAGCGTTTATCGCAAGTCAGAACCGGGGTAAAATGCATGCTTTTGCTAGCCTGGATAATGCGTGGACTCGCTTGAATATCCCGAAAGGTATACAAGGTTTTGAATATCAATTTAAAGGACTAAATCAAAGGGTCGAGTGGACATATGGCAGTTCTTATTTAGGCCAAAGCGCCAATGGACAAGCATTCTTACCGAATGGTGCTAAATTGATAAAAACCTTTTAACGGATTTTATTTTCAATGTAATTGAGCTGCAGTCCTGGTTTTACTTTTCCTTTTTTGGGTGCGCCAAACTGGAAATTTCCCAATAGGATGTCTAAATCTCCATCTAGGTCTGCATCTCCGGCATCCATCACCATCCATCTTCCGCCAAATGGAATATTGAGGTTGCTAACCTTGAAATTTAAGTTCCCTTGGTTTTGAAAATAAAGAAAGGATTCATTTTGAGGCATGATGGGTTCCGCATAAAAGGCAATCATGGCCAAATCCAAATCACCATCTAAATCAAAATCCCTTGCGATCGTTTTAGTAGCTCCGTAGACCGGATAAAAATATTTTTCCTTGAAATTATTTCGGCCATCATTGATAAATATATGTACGCCGTGGTAGTTTTTTAGCGTTTTCGAATAATCGGCATTGTCGCCATTCGTAATGATAATGTCATCCTTGCCATCTTGGTTAAAATCTACCACCTCCATAAAACTACAGCCATAAACGGAATCAAAAAGCAAAATGGGTTTTTCCATAAATTTTCCTTCACCCTTATTGATGAACAAAGAAACCCCCTCGCGGGACTGGGCGGTGAGGACCAAAATATCGGGCAATCCATCGCCTGTCATATCTTTAATGGATACATTTCGAGTTCCAGCTTGAATTTTCAGGATGTTTTTTTGCTTAGTTTTTCCATTGACCCAAATTAATTCCCCCGCTTCAAAGCCATATTCGCAAATCACAAAATCATCAATGCCATCTTGGTCGATGTCAGAAATTTGCATGTCAACAGGCCTTTTCAGTGAATCTGCGGTCAATGTGAAATCGCTTTTTTTATTTAGGATAAATAATGAACCCAATTTCTGGTCATTAGGAGACATTTTGCCAATACTTAAAACATAGGATTTATTGGCATGGAAATTTGCATATACAATAGGTCTTTCCGTTCGTATCGTTTTTTTAATCTTTAATTGGGCATCTAAAATTTCAAGTTTTTGATTTCTTTTTCCAATCCAAATTTCTTTCTCTTTAGGGTTAAAAGTGACTGAGGTTACCACGCCGGTTGGCTCCTCTGGATAAATAATTTCTCTTGTTGAGAAATGCATGGTTTCATTGGAAACAGTCACTTTTTTTGCTTGAGGCAAGGGCTTTTCCGGCGCATTTTTAATGTAATAAGCGACAATGGCCTCCCAATCTTTTTGACTTATTTCAGGTGTTTCAGGATAAATGCCAAGATTGATGGCACTTTCATATTGCTCCTCAGGAATTTTAGTCAGTAATTCAAAGCGGTTTCCAACACCTAATCGGTAGGCCATTTCAGGTAAAACTCCCTCTTTCCAAGTGGTCTTATCTAATAAGGAAGGGTCTGGAAATTTATGGCATGAAGCACATTTTTTTTTCGCTAATGCCTCCCCTTCAGTTTCCGTACCCGACTGGCAACTCGAGAAAAGTAAAACAAAAACGAAACTAAATAACAGATAACGCATCTTTTAATTGACGGGTTGTTGGTTTGTAGCGAGGGAGTCTTGACCCACTTTACCGCTGCAGGTAAAATCGAACGTAAAATTATCAGGCTTTAAAAATGGCATTTTTCGGTACCCTTCTATGGCTAATGTCGCATCAGAATATACGCGTTCCATGAATTTTGCATAGACTGGCATGGCCATTTTAGCTCCTTGGCCTAGGGCCAAACTTCTAAAGTGAATACTTCGGTCATCACCACCGACCCACACCCCAGCGACAATTTTTTGAGTAACTCCCATAAACCAGCCATCCGAATAATTAGACGTGGTTCCCGTTTTTGCACCTATTTCATTTCCGGCTAGAATCGAGGTTCTCTTTAATCCTTCCGCTGTTCCACCGGGTTCTTGTACCGCACCTTGAAGCATGTAAGTCATCAGATAGGCTGTTTCAGGTTTTATAGCTGCTTTTTCTATCTGCGAAAATTCTCTTAAAACCGTCCCTACTTTATCGGTAATTTTTAATACTAAAATAGGATCTGTTTTTTCTCCCCCATTGGCCATCGTGCTATAACCCGTTACTTGGTCTAATAAAGAGACTTCAGAAGCACCTAAACATAAGGATGGCACTTCATTCAAAGGACTAGTTATGCCACATTTATGTGCAAATTCTGCAATTTTAGCGGGCCCCAATTGTTTCATTAGCTTAGCCGAAATGGAGTTGATCGACAATCCCATTGCACGGCGCATCTTTAAACTTTCATAGGAAAATTTACCATCTGAATTTTGTGGTGTCCAAGTGCTTCCCGATAAGCCATCCTCTTCCCCAAAGGTTACTGGCTCATCCACTAACTCATCACATGGATTGATGATTTCATTTTCAATGGCCGCTCCGTAAACGAACGGCTTGAACGTTGAACCGGGTTGGCGCCTACTTTGTGAAATATGATCAAACTTAAAATACTTGTAATTAATTCCACCGATCCACGCTTTTACGTGGCCATTGGTAGGATCCATGGCCATGAAACCACAGTTTAAAATCTTTTTATAATAGCGCAAGGAATCCATGGAACTGAATGTGGTGTCAATATCTCCTTGGTAAGAAAAAACGGTCATTTTAATCGGCTTGTTCAACTCCTCCCACACTTTAAATTCGTCATTTTCATAGGCATTCATTAAGTCGCGATAGCGTTGCGTGCGCTTCATCGCATCTTTTAAAAAGCCTTTAATTTCCTTCATTTCTTCGTTCACCCACGGATTTCTACCTTGCCAATGCGAATAAAATAATTTTTGTTCCGCCTGCATATGTTCCTTAACAGACTCTTCGGCATATTTCTGCATCCTAGAATCAATGCTCGTGTATATCCGCAATCCGCTGGTGTATAAATTCAGTTGTTGGTCTTCTGGCCTATCTTTATTAATCTCTTTTAAAGTGGCTAAAACTTGTATTCTAATGGCCTCTCTAAAATAAGGAGCTGCGCCTGTATTTTGATTTTCTACTTTGTAATGAAGATTTAAAGGAGAATCACGCATTTTTGGTAGATCCTCTTCGGTGAGAAATTCATATTTTGCCAACTGCCCCAAGACGGTGTTTCTTCTTTCAATCGTCTTTTCAGGTCTTACGCGTGGATCATATAAGGAGGGGTTTTGAAGTAGGCCAATCAATGTTGCCGCCTCAGGTAGTGTGACATCCTTTAAATCTTTTTGAAAATAAGTCCGACAAGCCACCTGGATTCCGTACGCATTATTACCAAAACTGACCTCATTTAGATACATGGCCATAATTTCTTGCTTGGTATACCTTCTTTCGAGGCGTATCGCCAAAATCCATTCTTTGACTTTAGCAATGACCGTTCGCAGACCATCTACTTTCATCAACAAGCCTATGTACACGGGATCGTCTTCCCCAAATTCCATCGACCGGGTATTAAATAAATTTTTAGCTAATTGCTGGGTTATCGTACTTCCCCCGCCTGCTGTTCCCAGTGAAAATACCACCCGAAACATGGACCTTAAATCAATCCCTGAATGCGAAGTAAAACGCGCATCCTCAGTAGAAATTAATGTATTGACAATGTTTAAGGGTAATTGTTCGAATTCCAACGGGTTTCGATTCTCCCGAAAATATTTCCCTATTTCTTGGCCATCTTCTGATATAATCAAAGAAGCTGCTTGGCTTTTCGGGTTTTCTAACTCCTGTAAACTGGGCATTCCGCCAAATAACCAAAGGAAATTAAAGTTGACAGCAAGTAAAAACAAGACCCCCGTAACGGTTCCTATCATAAAAAACTTATATAGGAATCGGATGATTTTACTGTATTTTCCTTGATCTGTTTCGAGCATTGTTAACGGATATTTTGGTTTAATGCTTTTAATAGCGCATCTGCTTCAGGTTTTAATGGACTTAGCGGATAAATTTGAATGAATTTTTTCAATTGCATGGAATATTCGCTAATATCCCTAGTTCCCCCTTTACAAAGCGCCATTAAAAATACAATTTTATCTTCCAATTTACTATTTGGATATTTATTTTGAATGTTTTGACAAGATGAATAGCAGTTGACATAATCCCTAGCCACATATGAATAAT
>CANIYB010000079.1 GCA_947471105.1 Cytophagaceae bacterium | reverse complement strand
GATTAGAAGAGGCACGATCAATGTAGCCATCCGAAACGATTTTAGACAAACGCCCATCCACGGTAAATTTACCACTCAACAACCCTGAACCTACTTTCAGCGTTGTCTTCAGGGTTCCGAAAGATCCACCTGAAGCATTTATTTCCGCATAAGGCTTCGCTTCAAAATGATTCGTTTGCATATTAACCGATCCACCAAAAGCCCCGGCACCGTTCGTAGAAGTTCCCACCCCCCGCTGTATTTGCACGGAATTGACCGAGCTCGCAAAATCGGGCATATTGACCCAATAGGTTCCTTGAGATTCCGAATCATTCACCGGAATCCCATTGATCGTCACATTAACCCGTGTCGCGTCTGAGCCCCGAATTCTAATTCCTGTATACCCGACTCCCGCACCCGCATCAGAAGTAGTCACCACAGATGGCGTAAAATTTAGCAAATTGGGCATATCTTGACCCAGGTTATTTTTACCCAATTCCGCTGCAGAAACATTTGAAAAGGCCATCGCCGAATTTTCATCCGCCCGTAGCGACTTGACCATCACCTCATCCTGTAAAAAACTTGAGCGTTTTAATTCGACGCGAGATGCTTTTTCGGCTAAAACTTCAACCGGTTCATAGCCAACAAAACTAATTTTCAGCATGTTTTTTTGAGATGATGAACTAATGGAAAAATACCCATTAGCATCCGAAATAGTTCCATTGGGACTCCCTATAACTGAAACTGAAGCACCCCATAAGGGAGTTTTGGATTCCAAGTCTACGACTTGGCCTCGTATTTTTTGCGCATAAATCTGCTGTACCGAAACTAATAAAACTAACAATGTCAATAACTTTTTCATTTTGAAAAGTTTATTAACAGGCAAAGGAGTCAAATCCCGTATGATTTAACAATAACCCTACTTTTTTGATTTTTTTGAGTTTTCAGCGCTAAAAACTCTACAAAATCCCTTCGACGGCATTATCCGTATCAGGTTCAATGGGTATAATCTCAGCCTTTTTTCAAGGCACCCCTTTTTGTGGATGCACAAAGATATAAATTTTTCTACCTTTGCAATCCTAATTTTAAATTTCTTACCCGATTTAGGGCTATTATGATTGTAAAAGATTTCCTCCAGTTATATAAATCAGATGGAATTGTTCAAACAATTTCACAGCAAATTTCTGTCGCTGAAAAAGGAAGTTTATTTTACATCAAAGGACTTTGTGGCGCATTAGACACCGTTTTAATCGCCGCCTTAGGCCAAGAAAAAAATCCACTTTTGATTGTTTGTGAAGGAAAAGAAGAAGCGCACTATGTATTAAATGATTTGCAATCCCTTTTAGGTGATCCAGCTGTCATGCTATTTCCGATGTCCCACAAAAAACCCTATGAGTGGGAAGATGTAGACAACGCGAACGTACTCATGCGGGCCGAGGTACTTAATACCTTGAGTAATTATCATGAACAATTATTGGTTTTAGTCACCTACCCAGAAGCCTTAACGGATAAGGTAATTAATCGAAAATCCCTTGTAAAAAATACACTTTCCATCCGAGTGGGGGATAAAATTGATCCCACTTTTGTGGCAGAGACATTAAATGAATATGATTTTGAGCGGACCGATTTTGTTTATGAAGCTGGTCAATATTCTGTGCGTGGAGGAATTTTAGATGTGTTTTCCTACGCCGCTGAATTTCCTTATCGGCTTGATTTTTTTGGTGATGAAGTAGAAAGTATTCGAACCTTTCATCCCGAAACCCAATTGTCCATTCAATCGGTTTCAGCCATGCACCTGATTCCTGACGTGCAAACAAAATTAGTGCAAGAAACCAGAGAAACTTTTTTCTCATTTCTGCCTTCAAAAACAACTATTTGGATAAAGGATCCTGGGGCATTATTTGAAATTATTGAAACTAATTTTGATAAAGCCACGATTGATTTTGAACGAATAAAATCCTCAGGGGGTGGCAATATCCAAATCATATCGGATCCTAGTGAACGCTGGGAAACGAAAAAAGAAATTAAAAAATCCCTGAGTGGATTTACGCTCGTGGAGTTTGGCAAACGCTCATTTTTCAAGAATGCCACACTTATCCCCTATCCATCAAAAAACCCAGGAGCCTACCAAAAAGATTTTGAGCGATTGGCCGCCGCGTTTTTAGAAAACCAAAGTTTGGGGTTTCAAAATATTATTTGTTCGGAATCGGCGCGCCAATTAGAACGATTAGAAGTCATTTTCAATGAAATAAATTCTACCATACAGTTCAAAACAATCCAAATTACATTAAGGGAAGGGTTTGTTGACGAGCAAACAAAAATTGCTTTTTATCCGGATCACCAACTTTTTGACCGATTTAACCGATTCAAGGAAAAAAATAAATTCTCAAAGAATAAAACCCTAACCTTAAAGGAATTACGAAGTTTACAAGTAGGTGATTTTGTGACCCACGTCGATTATGGCATCGGTCGTTTCGCGGGTTTAAATATCATCGACACCTCGAACGGCGAACAAGAAGTGATCCGGTTAATCTATCGAGATGACGACGTCTTGTCGGTATCGATTCATTCCTTACATAAGATTTCAAAATATTCAGGGAAAGATGGGGCGCCCCCAAGCATGTCCAAATTGGGTTCCCCCGAATGGGACAATAAAAAATCAAAAGTAAAAAGGCAGGTAAAAGATATCGCCAAAGAGTTAATTGCACTTTATGCCAAAAGAAAAACTGCTAGGGGATTTGCCTTTTCAGCCGATACCTATTTACAGGCTGAATTAGAATCTTCCTTTATATATGAGGACACGCCAGACCAAGCAAAAGCCACGGCCGATGTAAAAATGGATATGGAAAAGCCACATCCAATGGACCGTTTGGTCTGTGGGGATGTAGGTTTTGGCAAAACTGAAATAGCGATCAGAGCAGCTTTTAAAGCCGTTGCTGATTCTAAGCAAGTGGCAGTCCTAGTACCGACCACAGTACTGGCGATGCAACACTTTAGAACTTTCCATGAACGATTGGCCGCATTCCCCTGCAAAGTGGAGTACATCAATCGCTTTAAATCAAGCAAACAGATTAATGAAACACTCGCTAGAGTAGCCACCGGAGAAACGGATATCCTCATTGGAACCCACCGATTGGTCAATAAAGACGTGCTGTTCAAAAACCTAGGCTTAATGATTATTGACGAAGAACAAAAATTTGGAGTCAAAGTTAAAGACCGATTAAAAGAAATGCGCGTAGATGTGGATGTGCTTACTTTAACCGCTACGCCCATTCCAAGGACCTTGCATTTTTCACTGATGGGGGCTCGCGACTTATCCATCATCGCCACTCCACCACCGAATCGCCAACCGGTTGAAACAAAATTAGTGGTCATGACCGATGAAATTTTAAGGGATGGGGTGCGAAGTGAATTAGCCAGAGGAGGCCAAGTTTTTGTGGTACATAATAAAATCAGTGATTTGGAGAGTACGGCCAACCGGATTTTACGTTTAGTTCCCGATGCTAAAATAGGCGTAGCCCATGGTCAAATGGAAGGCGATAAATTAGAAAAAATTATGCTCGGGTTTATTGAGGGGCATTATGATGTCCTTGTCGCCACTAATATCATCGAATCCGGTTTAGATATCCCGAATGCTAACACCATTTATATCTTGAACGCAAACCATTTTGGCCTTTCCGATTTACATCAAATGCGTGGCCGCGTAGGCAGGTCGAATAAAAAAGCTTATTGCTATTTAGCCACCCCATCCCTAGCCTCATTAACGAGCGATGCCAGAAAAAGATTAAGTGCCCTAGAGGAATTTGCAGATTTAGGAGATGGGATTAAGGTCGCTATGCGCGATCTAGATATTAGAGGAGCTGGAAATTTGTTGGGAGGAGAACAAAGCGGATTCATTAATGATTTGGGATATGACATGTACCATAAGATTTTAGATGAAGCAGTCCAAGAATTAAAAGAAAATGAATTTAAATCTTTGTTTGAGACGGATTTAGGGGTGGTGGCTGAGGCACTAAAAGTAGATTGCCAAATCGAAACCGATTTAAGAGTGCTAATTCCAGAAGACTATGTGAGCAGCATTTCGGAACGACTAGCTTTATATACGCGACTAGACGAGATCGAGAACGAAAAAGAGTTGGATGAATTTATGGCTGAAGTGAAAGATCGTTTTGGAGAATGGCCGACAGAAGTACGAGATATGTACGAATTAGTGGCTTGCCGTTGGAAAGCGCAGGTACTAGGAATCGAAAAAATTACGCTGAAGGGCAATATTTTGAAATTGTATTTCGTTTCTATGGAGGCGCAGCCAAATGCAGGTACAACAATTATAGGACAGGTTATTCAGTTTGTAAATACCAAAAAAGGTGGTTGCCAACTGCGTGAAAAAGCGGGGAAATTGATCCTCCAAGTAGAAAAAGTAAGTACAATAAAAGATTTAAATAGTATTTTGATAGATATTTTAGGTTAATTTTGAGCAAATTGCTTGAATTTCATACCTTTGTTTTTCAAATTCTGTAGAAAAGAACATATAGATGATTGCTAAATTAAAATTTGTTTTAGGCCTTTGCGGCATCGCGGTGTTAATGACATCATGCCCAAGCGGCATCGGAAGTAAATTAGGCGGAAGTTTAGGCGGCAAACCTAATAGCGTTAATATTGGAAGTTCATCCTCTGTAACCGGTCTTGCATATAATCAAAAGGCAGGATTTCAGGTTGACAAAAAATTCACAGGACAGCTCATTGGGCCTAATTTAGTCTTTATTGAAGGGGGTCGTTTCACCATGGGGTCTATCGAAGAAGATGTGATGGGAACACATGATAATATTGAGCGTACAGTCTCTGTACAATCATTTTATATGGATGAAACGGAAATTGCCAACGTACATTATTTAGAATATTTATACTCAGTTCAAAAAGATTCAACCTTAGATTTTTATGAGGCGGCGTTGCCTGACACAACTGTTTGGCGCAATGATTTAGCCTTTAATGATCCGTATGTAGAACAATATTTGAGATTCCCAGGATTTAGAATGTATCCAGTGGTTGGAATTTCTTGGACTCAGGCAACCGATTATTCTTTGTGGAGAACGGCCGTGGTGAATCAAAATTTAGCCGGAGGAAATGCTAAAACAAAGGCGCCTAAAGCGACTAAGACGGGTGCGGCAACAGCTTCTGCTGCGACTAGGGCTAATGCGCCAGCTAGGGTAAGCATTGAATCAGGACGTATTTTACCATCATATCGATTGCCTACTGAAGCGGAATGGGAATATGCAGCCAAGGCGATGATTGGAACCCAGCAGCAAGATGAAAACCAGGCAAACCAACGAATTTATCCTTGGGATGGTCCATCACTTAGAGAGTCTAGCGGAAAAGGCAGAGGAACTATGTTGGCCAATTTCAAACGTGGACGCGGTGATTACGCCGGTATTGCAGGGAAATCAAATGACGGTGCGATCATCACGGCAGAAATTTACAAATATGCTCCGAATGATTTTGGTTTATATCAAATGGCAGGAAATGTGAATGAGTGGGTGATGGATTTGTATCGTCCCTTATCGTTTCAAGATTTCAATGACTTAAATCCTGTGCGTAGAAATGATAAATTAGACAAAGCTTCTCGCTACGACAGCAAGAATAATAATTCATTAATTGACAATAAATCTAGAGTTTACAAAGGAGGTTCTTGGGCTGACATTTCATATTGGTTAGCACCAGGTTCTCGTAGATTCTTGGATCAAGATTCTGCTACGGCTACGATCGGTTTCCGTTGTGCTATGATTTCAGCAGGGTTAAATAAATAATCGCTTTTACTTTAAAGCCGCCAGTGCAAGAAAAGAAATTTCTCTTGCGCCGGCGGCTTTTAGTTTTTCGGCGGCCGCTAAAAAAGTCGCTCCTGTCGTTAAGGTATCATCCACTAATAAAATATGTTGGCCCCTAATTAACTCCTCATTTTCTATCCCAAAAGCATCTGAAAGAGATTCATACCGCTGAACTCTATTTTGGCCTACCAAAGATTTACGCTGAATTTTACGAATTAATACTTGTTCAAGGCTAGGCAATCCAGTGGCCTTTTGGATTCCTTTGGTTAAGCAAGCGGCTTGATTATATCCTCTTTCTTTCAGTTTTTTTGCAAAAAGAGGAATGGGGATCATCGCGTCATAAAAAATAAATGAATCGGCTTTTTGTAATTCTTTGCCACACCAAAAACCCAAAAACTCACCTAAATCAGCATGCCCCTTGTATTTAACCTCATGCATAAGGTGCTGAACTCGGCTTCCCTCAGAAAATAAAAAAAAGGCGTTGGCATCTTTAAATTCGAATAATCCGTCAAATTTTGCGGTAATCCAATTAGGCGTGGGCAGGAATAAACCCGGCTTTGGCAGGTCGAATCGACAGCCCGTACAGATAAAATCTTCCGACACTAAAAGTGGAAATTGGCAAGCTCCACAGAGCCTAGGATAAACTAATTGTAAAAAGCTCTTAAACATCTAGAAAAACTTTTGTATTTAATATAAGTTTCAGTAATTTTGCACCCCTAAATCAGTACTAAAACGAAAACATATTGTTTTGTTGTCCAAGTACTTGATCATTTAAAAATAGAGTTAAAAAAAACATTTCATAATTAAATTTAAAAATGGCACGCGATTTAAGATTTACTAGAAACATTGGTATTGCTGCGCACATTGATGCTGGTAAAACCACCACAACAGAACGTATTCTCTATTATGCTGGGGTTTCTCACAAAATAGGTGAGGTACATGATGGAGCGGCTACCATGGACTGGATGGAGCAAGAGCAGGAGCGTGGAATCACGATCACTTCGGCGGCGACAACAGTAGGTTGGAAATACCGCGATCAAGATTACCACATCAACATTATTGACACTCCGGGTCACGTAGATTTTACCGTAGAGGTAAATCGTTCTTTACGTGTATTAGATGGTCTAGTATTTTTGTTTTCGGCGGTTGATGGTGTTGAGCCTCAGTCGGAGACCAACTGGCGTTTGGCGAATAACTACAATGTAGCTCGTATTGGATTCGTTAATAAGATGGACCGTTCGGGTGCTGATTTCTTAAACGTGTGTAAGCAAGTGAAAGAAATGTTAGGTAGTTATGCGGTGCCACTTCAATTGCCAATCGGAGCCGAAGATGGTTTCGAAGGGGTAGTTGACTTAGTAAACTTCCGTGGAATTAAGTGGAATGAAGCAGATAAAGGAATGACATTTGTGGAAGTTCCTATTCCGGATGATATGTTGGAAGAGGCGACTGAATACCGTGAGAAATTATTAGAAGCAGTAGCAGAGTTTGATGAGACTTTGATGGAGAAATACTTCGAAGATCCTGCATCAATCACAGAAGATGAAATTTTAGCAGCATTACGTGCGGCGACAATCTCAATGAAAATCGTTCCAATGCTTTGTGGTTCATCTTTCAAAAACAAAGGTGTTCAAACGATGTTAGATTATGTGATGGCTATTTTGCCTTCACCGATGGACAAAGAAGGAGTAAAGGGAATTCACCCAGATACTGGTGCTGAAATCTTAAGAAAACCAAGTGAATCAGAGCCATTTGCAGCTTTGGCATTTAAAATTGCTACGGATCCTTACGTAGGTCGTTTATGTTTCATCCGTGCATATTCAGGAGGTTTAGATTCGGGTTCTTATGTGTTGAACAACCGTTCAGGAAATAAGGAGCGTATCTCACGTATTTTCCAAATGCACGCAAATAAGCAAAATGCGATTCCTCGTTTAGGTGCTGGAGATATTGGTGCGGTTGTAGGATTTAAAGATATTAAAACAGGTGATACCCTTTCAGACGAGAAGCACCCAATTATATTAGAAGCAATGGATTTTCCAGAGCCAGTAATTGGTTATGCGATTGAGCCTAAGAAAGCGGCTGATGCTGACAACTTCTCGAAAGCGATCACTAAGTTGATCGAAGAAGATCCTACTTTACAAGTGGAATCTAACGAGGAAACAGGTCAAACCATCATCAAAGGAATGGGTGAGCTTCACTTAGAAATTATCATCGACCGTATGCGTCGTGAATTTAATGTAGAAGTAAACCAAGGTGCTCCTCAAGTTGCTTACAAGGAGTCTTTAACTAAGACAACTGAGCACCGTGAGGTTTACAAGAAACAATCAGGTGGTCGTGGTAAGTTTGCTGATATCGTATTTGAAATCGGGCCAAGAGAAGATGAAAAACCAGGTTTAGAGTTTGTTAATAATATTGTGGGTGGTGTGATTCCTCGTGAATTCATTCCAGCGGTTCAAAAAGGATTTGAAGAAGCGATGAAAACGGGAGCTTTAGCAGGATATCCAATGGATTCCATGAAAGTTCGTTTATTCCACGGATCTTTCCACGATGTCGATTCAGATTCATTATCATTTGAATTAGCAGCCCGTATGGGTTACAAAGAATCTGCGAAACAAGCGGGTGCTAAATTGATGGAGCCAATCATGGCTGTGGATGTTGTTACTCCTGATGAGTATACAGGTCCAATCACAGGTGACTTAAACCGTCGCCGTGGGATCATGAAGGGTATGGATTCTCGTCAAGGAGCTGTAATCTTAAAGGCTGATGTGCCTCTTTCTGAATTATTTGGTTACGTTACTGATTTACGTACGATGTCTTCAGGACGTGCAACAGCATCATTAACGTTCTCTCACTACGAATTTGTTCCACAAAACCTTGCGGAAGAAGTAGTTAAGAAAGCAAAAGGATTGTAAAATTCTTTTTAGATCATTAAAAGCCCGAGCGTCATGTTCGGGCTTTTTTTATGGGGTTAAGCCAAGAACTTAGGAAACAAAAAACCTTTTAAAACTTTGTATTGGCTTTTCAATCACATTAAGCGATAGAAAAGAAAAGGTGAACAATACGATAAAAGGGACTATATTAAAAGGCAATTCGGGAATTGGAATATGTAATTTCCCGGCGATTTTGAAGAATAGATCGGGGACCAACATATGATATAAATAAATGCCATATGACATTTGGCCGATTAAACGCAAGGGACTGATCGACAGAATTTTGGCAAAATTTCCAGGTTGCATCGCATAAAAAAGCACGGCTATTGAAACCAAGGAAGTGAACGTTCTAAAAAATAATTGTTTGACTAAATCGGCATCCGTGTGCATTAAGCAAATCATTAAAAAACAAAATACGACG
>CANIYB010000078.1 GCA_947471105.1 Cytophagaceae bacterium | reverse complement strand
TTGCTTTCATGGAAGCAGCAGATAAAAGCAAAAAGAAAAAAGGGGGCCGAGTAAAAATCACCCACATCAATTAATATCATGGAAAAAATAATCAGCATTCTATTACTAGGCTTGGTGTTTGGCTCATGCCAAAACAATAAATTAAGTCGCATCGAAAAAACCAATGGCTATACTTTGCTGTTTGATGGAAAATCAAATGTAGGTTGGCGTGGTGCCTACCAAACCCAATTCCCGTCCCATGGATGGGTGATTAAAAACCAACAGCTATTGGGCCAATTATCCTCCGGGAAAGAATCGGGTGATGGAGGTGATATTATTACGTTAAAAAAATACAAAAATTTTGATTTGAGTTTTGATTGGAAACTAGGAAAATTAGGGAATTCAGGGGTGAAGTATTTTGTGGAAGAACTTCCTCAAAAACCAGCTAATTCAAGCTCATTGATTGGTTATGAGTATCAATTAATCGACGATCCCGATTTTATCTATAATGACAAGCACTTGCCAGAAGATCATAAAACGGGGGCCCTTTACAACATGGTTCCACCCAATAAACCTGATGTGAAAATTGGTCAATGGCATACTTCTCGCATCGTAGTAAAAGGTGAGCAAATTGAACATTGGTTGGACAACAAAATGATCGTGTCGGTCAATCGAAATTCAAATGAATTCAGAGACGGATTCTTACAAAGTAAATTCAAATCGATAACGGGATACGATAAACGAAAAGAGGGCTATATTTTATTGCAAGATCATGGCCACAACGTAGCCTTCAAAAACATTAAAATTAAAGAACTAGATTAGCTTTTTTGATAGACTGAACGGCCTTTAACGAAGGTTCTTTGGACTTCGATCTGATCATTAAATATCACCACATCTGCATCTTTTCCTTTGGTCAAAGATCCTTTTCGATCTAAAACTCCCATGATTCGAGCAGGGGTTTCCGTGATCATTTGGATCGTTTCCACTAATGGAACCTCGGCCATCGTCAACATGGTTCGAACCAATCGATCTGCGGTGGCCACGCTCCCAGCAAAAGAAGTTCGGTCAGGTAATTTTGCCACACCATCTTCCACGATAACCTTTAAGCCATTTTTGAAAGAACCTAAAACTGACTCACCCTCTGGCATATCGGCAGCCCGCATCGCATCCGTAATTAAGGCAATTCGATCCGGACCTTTTATTTTATAAATTAATTTCAACAATGGAGCGGGTAAATGAACCCCATCCGCTATAATTTCCACATCCATATCATCCAATAAATAGGCTGATTCGATGACACCGGCAAATCGAAAAGCATTGCGCCGAGTGACCCCCGACATAGCTGAATAAAAATGAGTGGCTAAGGTAAATCCTCCATGATGATAGGCCTCTAAAACTTCCTCGTAAATGGCATCCGTATGCGCGATAGCGGCTAAAACGCCTTTTGATGTTACATATTTCCCAAATTCCACCGCACCTTTTAGCTCGGGAGCTGCAGACCAACGTTTTATACAATCAAAAGAAGAAAGTATTTCTTGGTATTCAGATGGATCGGGATCCCGAATAAATTTGGGGTCTTGTGCGCCGCGTTGGCTTACTGCAAAATAAGGTCCCTCTAAATGCATGCCAATAAAATCAGCTCCTAATGGATTGGTTACACATGCGGTTTGATAGGCCTCCAGCGTTTGAACCAAGTCTTCCTTTTCACAGGTTAATGTAGTCGGAAGCATGGAGGTTGTACCATGTTTGGCATGGGTTTGGGCAATTTGTAAAAATCCATCCACCGTTCCATCCATAAAATCAGAACCTCCTCCCCCATGAATATGAATGTCAATAAATCCAGGTGAAATAAAATTTCCTTGAGCGTCCACAATTTCGGCATCCGGAAAATCGACATCACCGGCAGCAACATCCATAATTTTTCCGTTTTCAATCAAGACACATCCGCCTGATTGAATGCGATTCTGATGAATGATTTGGCCATTAAAGATTTTAATTCTGTCTGACATTCGTTAAAAATTCTTTGGTAAAAGCGAAGCAGAGCTAGCATCTAAATACAAATCACAATGAGAATGGTGCTGCAGGATACTGGCAGGATATACATTGGAAACAGGTTTCGTTAAACAATCAGTCACCGCCTGAGCCTTACGCTCATCAGGAACCGAGCAAACAATATGAACTGATTTCATGATTTGTTTAATCGACATGCTAATCGCCTGTTTAGGTACATCATTCATGGTCTCAAACCAACCCTCTCCCATTTGTTGGGCTCTGCAAGCCTCATCTAAATCCACCACGATGTACGGTTTTTCCGTATCAAAATCAGCTGGAGGATCGTTAAAAGCCAAATGTCCATTTTCACCGATGCCAACCAACGCCACATCAATGGGATTTTGAAGAATTAATTCGGCTAGTCGAGCGCATTCTTGATCCGGATTAATCTCACCATTGATCAAATGACCCATTTTTAACGTTGGCACCAAATAGATAAATCGCTCATTTAAATAATGGCGGAAACTAGCTTTATGCGTAATGGATAAGCCAATATACTCATCCAAATGAAACATTTGAACTCGGTCCCATTGGATTTCCGGGTCACTGATCAATTGCTGAATGGTTTCAAACTGGCTCGTCCCCGTTGCTAAAATGATATTAGCAAAACCCTTTTGGCTAATCGTTTCTTTGATTAATTCAGCGGCTCTTAAGCCCGCCGAAATGCCTAATTCTTTAACATTGTTACTTATGTGTACTTTCAAAATGATTAAAATTTAAACGCGTAAAAAGACTTTTTTATCAAACAAAAATTTCAGAGAAAGCCATTTAATGAATAAAATTGCGATGGCAACAAAAATAATAGATATGGGATCCCCAACCCATTGGTAAACCCAGTCAAACAATTTTTTGGCGGTGTATTCCCATTCAATAAACTTTTCAGAAAGGTAAATCAATATGGAATTAACCCCAATGACTTGAAATGCAAATGCCCATTTTTTATACCCTAGAACATCAATCACATAATAGAATAGCGCAAAAAACAACAAGCTACATCCCACAGTTTGCATCACAAATGAACTAGACCATAAATTCTTGTTGATCGGGAAATCCAAGTTCCATACTTGGGCTATCACCAAAGAAATAACACCCGTAGCGAGTAAATACAAGGCCTTTTCTTTCCCGCTGATATTCGTTCGTTTTAAAAATACGCCTACCATAATTCCGGCAAGGGCATTTCCAATCGCAGGAATGTTATTGAAAAAACCGACCGTATCGTGTATACCCATACTTAATTTGCCAGGCAAAACCATTCGGTCCACGTAAGAAGCAAAATTGCCTTCAATCGTCAAGTCGCCAGGAGCAAATCCAGGAGCCGACAAGAATTTTAAAATCAAATAGTACCCAATTAATAGGGCGGAAAACCAGATGATGAGCCAGCGTTGTTTGGCGTAGAGGTAAATGATATTGGCCAACATATACGCAATGCCAATTCGACCTAAAACGGAAGAAAAACGAATCTCAGCTAATGGCCTGAACGTAAGCCCATTATTGTAAATAACACCTAAAATAAACAAGATGATTCCTCGTTTGACCACTCGTTTCAGTAAGACATTTTTAGAAACTCCTTCGTCTAATGCCTTCCCGACTGAAAATGGGGTAGAAACTCCCGCTAAAAATATAAATAATGGAAAAATAAGGTCATACATCGTGAACCCATTCCATTCGGGATGACGGAGCTGAGCAGAAAAACTTTCCCAAAAAGGCGAATGAGTGACCTTGGCCAGGCCATGAACAATATCCTCCGCACCGATGATCCAAAACATGTCAAAACCGCGTAAGGCATCCAATGAATACAATCGATTGCTCAAAAACTTTTCTTGATTTTCCAGTAAATCTGCTGATTGCGCCATGAGTTAAATTTTAGGTTCCCAACCTTTTTCGTATTCACGTGACCAATATTTCATTGCACCCTTATCGTTCAATATATGGCCATTTTTAGGATTAATTTCTAAAGACCGGCCTACTCGCTGAGAAATATTGCCTAATTGGACCAACAGCGTACTTTGATGGCCAGAAACAATATCTGAATTCAAACGTGTGCCTAAACGAATGCCGTCGAAAAAATTAAGAATATGCAAAGCATCTAAATTTTGTGAGGGATCAGATAAGTTGCGGGCGTCCACAGTAAAATTATTTTTCACCTCTTTGACCAAATTATTTTTCAGATCATAAATCTTATACGAGTTGCCACTTTCGATCACCATACTTCCCTGTTCCGCATAGAAAATAATGCCTACGCTGTTGGCCTCAATGGACTTTCCGTTGCAACTACGACCTTCCCAGGATATCATGGATTTGTTTTCAAATTCCAGATTAATCACTTGGGTATCTGGTGTTTGCCAATCATCTTGATACATATATCGACCACCGGTTGAGTTCACTTTTGTCGGGTATTCCACATTCAAACCCCAACGAGCCAAATCGATCATGTGAGTTCCATTATTCAAAGCTTCACCCGTTCCCCAGTGCCAAAACCAATGCCAATTGTAATGAATTAAATTATCCTTGTAGGCTTTTCTTGGCGCAGGTCCTTGCCATAAATCATAATTAAGCCATTCCGGAACGGCGGTCTCCTTCCCTATTCCAATGGAAGCGCGGTTATTCGTATACCACGTTTTCGCAAAATACGGTCGGCCTATAACGCCGGCATGAAGCTCCGCAATAGCACCGGCCACATTAGGCCAAGAGCGGCGCTGGTTACCCATTTGCAAAACACGCTTGTGTTTTTCGGCTGATTTAACCAGCATTTCACCTTCGTTAGGATTGTGGCTACAAGGCTTTTCTAAGTAGACATGTTTGCCAGCTGAGCAGGCCAATAAAGCCGCGGGGGCATGCCAGTGATCGGGTGCCGTCACAATGAGTGCATCCAAATCTTTATCTTCTAAGGCATTCCTGAAATCCGGAGTGGCTTTGGGTTTCGCTGTTTGAATTTTACCTATGGTGTCTATGCAAATATCAGCCGCGCGAGAATCTACATCGCAAACGTGAAGGACTTCGCAGTTTTTTTGATGGGCAAAATTTTTGCCAACGGCCAAGCCGCGGCTATTCACTCCCATACAGGCCACCCTGATTTTCTCGTTGGCCCCTAAAATATTTTGATAACTTTTAGCTGAAAATGCGGGAAGCATTCCTCCTAAACTTAATGCAAAGGCTCCTGAGGATGCCTTTTTAATAAAGGTTCTGCGTGTATTTTTCATTTAAATAGGTTAAATAGCTAAGGTAAAGATTACGAAATTATTCGATTATTTCCACTTAATTTTTTTGAAAACGATTTGGGAATAATCTTTTCGTTCGTAGACAATCCCGATGTGTTTTGAATCTACTAACACTAAATCCGAATAGGCCGTGAAGTCTTTAGGTGATTCCCCAGCGGCAGCACCATTGTCTATCGGAATCGATATGGGCCAAGTGCGACCATCATCTTTGCTGATGCGAATCGTCAAATTATCCCGATTTTTTATGTCGGCCGCATTGCTAAAAGCTAAGGTAAAAGCCTTTTTCGTTTGTGCGATGGGTAGGATACTTCCTTGGCAAATAGGATCGGGCAATTGTGGATCAAAATAAGTTTCCTTCCAAGTTGCACTGCCATCGTCGCTGAGGCCGATGATTCGTTGGCGTATATCGCCTCGTTGGTTTCTAATATTCATAAGAAGTTTACCCCCAGAAATTTCAGTAGCTGAAGATTCGTTACTTCCTGGAATGGAAATGGAGGCCCCTAAATGAAAGGTATCTCCATGGTCATCCGTGTAAAAGGTATGGGCACGGTAATCGGAACCTCTTTCCCCGCGAGGACCTTCAGAATGGTTCGCTGCGATAAGCATTCGGCCTGTATGAGGACCTTGGGTAAACTGCATTCCGTGGCCGGGGCCGTTGGCATAATGCCGCCAATCCTCCTTAAACGTATAGGCGGGATTCAACTTAGGCTGATTCGGTCGGTGTACTTGGCTGGTAATATTCACAGGTTTAGTCCAAGTTAGACCACCGTCGATGGATGTCGTATACCAAACCTCGCGCAAACCCTTCCCTTCTCGAATCTCGTTTTCGTGGTTATTGCCCGTATTATAAAAAAGAAAAATACGGCCTTTAGGAAATCGTGGGTCAGTAGTATCTAAAATAGGTGTTGGATTTCCGGCTTGTAAATCTTGATAATCGACTAATGTAGAAAGCGCTGACCAAGTGCGGCCTTGGTCACGGGAAATTTTCAGGACAATATTGATGTCACCAAAATCCCCTGAACCATTTACACGTCCTTCGGCGAAAGCAAGCAAATGACCTTGCTTGTTTTTGATAATGGCGGGAATACGGTAGGTTTTATGCCCTTCTTGGCCCGAGGTATATATGACTGAAAAGGGAGATTGGGCTAAAGTAGATATAGCACAAATAAAAAACACAAGACTTAGTATATTTTTTCTCATGGATTAAATTAAAAAAACGTAGCGACAAGATAAAAAAAATCCCCTTTACATTTTCATGAAAGGGGATTTCAAAGGCATTAAAGCTTTAAATTAAAACCCAGGATTCTGAGGAGTTAATTTAGGATTGTTCAACATCTCTGCTTTCGGCAAAGGAAGTAACAAATGCTTCTCTTGTAATTTTTGGTTAGAGCTAAGGTTTGTATGACCCACAAATTCTTCAAAAGTTTTTGTTGTCTCATTAAACGCTTTTCTCAAACGAACCATATCAAACCAAGTGATTTGCTCGTAACATAATTCATGCCAACGTTCTTTCCAAACAGCATTTCGGAAACTAGCTTGAGAGTAAGTTCCCAAATCTGGAGTAGTTAACTTAGCACGATCACGAATCGCTTTAAATGCAGCAAAAGAATCAGCTGTAGGTCCACCCACTTCGTTTTGAGCTTCTGCATACGTTAATAAAACTTGCGCATAACGAATTTGAGGTACGTTCAAGTTATCATTACGTGTTCCAGCTACTCCATTATACCCATTCGCTGTCGTATTAAAGTGTTTAAATACGTAAGGTGCATTTAATTCAAAAGGAGCTCCGTTACCATTCGTATAATAACTAGTGTAGAAATATCCTTCTTGATTTTTCGCACGTAAGTCACCATCTTCATAAGATTTATAGAAGGAAGGTGTAGGCACAGAAGAACCTGTTCCTCCTGGACCCGAATACGTTACAGGCTTAAAGTTAGGGAAGAAATTACCCATTGGATTTCCAGAAACCGTTGTATTGTATTGAATCATATATAAATGCTCCAAACGATTCTTTAAACTTTCTTTATGAACATCCATATACGTTGGGAATAATGCAATCACAGATGGATTACTTTTTGCATAGCTAATTACTTCAAAAGCTTTGTCGGCAGCTAATTTATAATGACTTGCTCCTTTTTTCAAAGAACCACCAGCCATGGTTAAATATACCTCAGCTAATTGAGCCTTTACAGCAGCTGTTCCCACACGACCACGTGTATCCATCCAATCTAATCCAGATGCTTCCGCAGCGATTAAATCTTCAACGATCAATTTGTATACTGATTCTACAGGAGCTCTTGCTGGAAGAAAATCTTCAGAAGAAGCCGTTTGTGGTTTTGTGATCAATGGAATATCACCCCATAAACGAACCGCAGTAAAATAAGCAGATGCACGCAAGAAACGAGCTTCGCCTAAAATTTTACTTTTTTGTTTCGCATCCATTGGTGTAATCGCTGGAACTTTCTCTAATACTTGGTTTGCTTGCGCAATCACCTTGTATAATCCAGCCCAATATTGAACCAAATGAACCGTATATCCATCATGAACTAAACCATAAAGGTTATTCAAATCTGAATTCTGTGCAGTCTCAGTTGTAGAAGTTCCCGTAAGAGCCTCTAATAATTGCCAGTTGGCCGAGAAAATACCCGCTCCATTACCAATAAACCTTAATTCAGAATAAGTAGCTGCAATAGCCGCCTCCGCATGATCCGGGATGGTATAGAAACTTGTAGGTGTTAAATTGGACGGTGCCTTTTCAGTTAAAAAATCTGAGCAAGCTGATTGTCCAAATACGATCACGCCAATCAAGGCGATCTTATATATTTTGGAAATTAATTGTTTTTTCATGACATTTTTAAATTTAAATGATCCGTATAATTAAAATGCAACTTGTAGACCCACCATGTAAATTGTTGGCTTTGGATAATTGTGCCAAATCATACCTTGTGAGAATGCACTGTTACCTCCACCTTGATTTGTTGGTGTAGTTTCAGGGTCACCTACAATCTTATCCTTAACTAAAAGGAAGAAGTTTTGAGCAGTTCCATATACACGTAGACGACTTAATTTTAACTTGTTCGTCACTGTGCTTGGGAAAGTATAACCTAATAATAAGTTTCTTCCACGTAAGAATGAACCATCCTTAATCCACCAAGTATCTACGTTAGTCACATAACCTGCACGTGTATCACGTATTTCAGCAATCATTGTATTTTGATTGCTAGGAGTCCAAGCGTTCAAAACAGACGTGTAACTATTCGCCAATGCTTGTCGATCTTCTGATGGGTGTAAGTTCATTAACATTACATCATTGCCATACGTATAAGCAAGTTCTAATGTTAAATCCCAGTTGTTATACTTGAATGTATTCGTAAATGCACCCCAGAATTTAGGGCTACCATTTCCAATGATGGAACGGTCAGCATCTGTAATTGCATTATCACCATTCACATCTTTGTATTTAATATCACCTGGCAATACCGTTAAACCATTACGATAAGAAGTAAACTTAGCCGCTTTATCGCGCTCAGCTTCACTCCAAATACCCAAACGGGTCAATCCCCAGAATGAACCTACTGGCTCACCGATACGAATAATGTTCGTAGGGTTCGTAAAGTTAGGACCACCCACGTTGAAGATATCAGATGGAGTCGCAAGAGACAAAACTTTATTTTCATTTAAAGAAATGTTAAAGTTGGTATTCCATTGGAACCCTTTCGTATTAACATTCACTGAGGTAATGGAAAGTTCAACTCCTTTATTCTCCATAGAACCTACGTTTCTACGAATCGTACCATAACCAGAAGTGGTAGGTACTGGAGCATCCAATAACATGTCCGTAGTTAAACGGTAGTAGTAATCAGCTTCGATATTCAAACGGCCATTCCACAATCCCAATTCAAGACCGATATCAGT
>CANIYB010000077.1 GCA_947471105.1 Cytophagaceae bacterium | reverse complement strand
CTATTTAATACGCGAGGTATCGCGTCTCTACAGGATTTAATACGCTAGGTATCGCGTCTCTACACAAAATTTTTGGCATTTATTATAATATTCTATACCTTGGTGGCTCTTTAAAAAATATAAACCTATATAAGAAAAACCTAAGAACCTATGTCAATTTTCATCGTCATCATTTGCATTTTACTTTTGGTTTTTTTGATTACTTATTTGAAGGTCAATTCTTTTGTCGCTTTCTTATTAATCAGTTTATCGGCCGGTGTGATGTTAGGAATTCCGCTTCCCGACTTAGCCAAAACAATCCAAAAAGGCTTAGGAGACACCTTAGGTTCCTTGGTCACCATCATTGTTTTGGGCGCTATGTTGGGTAAGTTGGTGGCGGAGAGTGGCGCAGCCCAACAAATTTCCGGGACATTGATTAATATTTTTGGTCAAAAAAATATGGCTTGGGGATTGATGTTCACAGGTTTTATCATTGGTATTCCTCTTTTTTATAATGTGGGTTTTGTGTTAATGATTCCTTTGGTGTTTGCCTTAGTGCATCAGTATAAGTTACATCCCTTAGTGACTGGAGTTCCGATGATGGCATCGCTGTCGGTGGCGCATGGTTTTTTACCCCCTCATCCTTCTCCAGCGGCATTGGTGGCACAATTTCAGGCGAATATGGGGTTAACCTTGATGTACGGAATCGTCATTGCGATACCAGCCATCATATTAGCTGGGCCTATTTTTGCGAAGACATTGGTCAATCGGCCGATAAAATCATTAGGAACATTTTCGATGAAGTCATTGCCTGAGAATGAATTACCTAATAAATTATCCAGTTTTGTTACGGCCTTGTTGCCCGTTTTTTTGTTAGTATTTACCACCATCGCTGAAGTATATATAGACAAGACCACTGTGTTAGGCCAAGTATTTAAATTAGTCGCCGATCCCGCCATGGTGATGTTGGTCGCGATCTGCTTTGCCACCTACAGTTTAGGATTGCGTATGGGGAAAAAGATGGAGGATATCATGAACATATATGCCGAAGCGGTCAAGGATGTGGGGATGATCCTTTTGATCATCGCGGGGGCTGGAACGCTCAAAGAAGTTTTATTGGTTTCCGGAGTGAGCAAGGAAATTGCCAGTTATTTAGGGGCATTGCCTATTCCTCCCTTGGTTTTGGGCTGGTTGATGGCGGCGATTATTCGCGTTTGTGTGGGCTCGGCAACGATTGCGGGGTTAACTGCTGCTGGAATGATTTATCCATTGGTCGCCGGAGGAGGAGTGGACCCTAATTTAATGGTGTTGAGTATCGGTGCGGGAAGCTTAATGTTTTCACACGTGAATGATGGAGGATTTTGGCTCTTCAAAGAATATTTTAATCTAAGCATTTCGGAGACGATTCGATCTTGGTCGGTCATGGAATCTATTGTTTCTTTGGTGGGTTTAATAGGCGTATTAACATTGAATGCCATCATTTAAACAAAACCATGGGCTTTCTTGGAAAAACATTTGAATTATAAGGATTCTGTAAGGCAAGGTTTTTGCCACGAATAATTCTGCGGCAATATTAAAATAGTATAATAAAGGTTCATTTCTGTAACCTGATTTAATGATATTTCCCAACCAAATATTGTTTGCTTTTAGTCTATTTTTGCCAAATTAAATAGGTTATAATGCAATTTTTCAATCATATTGTGTAATTAAATTATCAATTTATTGATATTTTTAAATCATTTTTTTTAATTTGACAATTAATTCAAATTATTCTTTCATTAAATAAACGATTCAACATGAAAAAACTATTCCTCGTGTGGGTTTTAGTGATGGCTTTTCTAAGTTCATCTCTAGCTCAAACAAGGCCATTAACTGGAAAGGTCACTTCTTCTGAAGATGGTGCTCCGCTTCCTGGAGTTAGTGTCAGCCTTAAAGGTACTTCTCGAGGTACTACAACATCTTTTGATGGTACATTTAAAATTTCGGCTAGTAATTCCGAAGTTCTTGTTTTTAGCTTTGTTGGCTTTAAACAACAGTCTATTACGGTAGGAAGTCAGTCGACCATCAATGTGGTTTTAGTTTCAGATGTTTCTGAACTTTCTGAAGTAGTGGTAACAGGTGCATATGGATCTAAGCGAAATGCTAGGTCAACTTCCAACAATGCCCAAGTAGTAGATCAAAAGCAATTGAACGTGATCCGTCAGACTAACCTTAATAATGCATTAGCAGGTAAGGTTTCTGGTATCCAAGTTCGTTCTCAATCGGCAGCGGCCTTAGGTCGTTCTACGGAAGTTCGTTTACGTGGAGTATCAGGTTTTGGTTTAGGATCAGGTGCATTGTACGTAGTAAATGGAACTATTCTGCCTAATTCAGATGACATCAACTTAGATGACATTGAAAACGTTTCTGTATTGCAAGGTGCAGCGGCGGCAGCTCAGTTCGGTTCTCAAGGTGCGAATGGGGCAATCGTTATTACGTTGAAAGAAGCTACACCAAACCAACAAGGTATTGGGGTCACGTTGAACACAGGTATTCTATTTGAGTCTCCTTATATCTTGCCAAATTACCAAAATTCATACGCCGGTGGTGCTGTGGGTGATTTGATGCAGTATAAATATAAATCGACAGATCCGGAAGATTGGAAAGCATTAGATGGTAAATATTACCATGACTATAGTGATGATGCTTCATGGGGTCCTCGTATGGTAGGCCAAGAATATATTCCTTGGTATGCGTGGTATGCAGGAAGTAAGTATTCGTTCAAGACGGCAGCTTTGACTCCTCAACCGAATAACGCACGTGATTTTTACCAAACAGGGGTTACTAAAAATAATAGTTTTACCATTAATTCCTCTTCAGATAAATTGAAGTTTAAATTAACCTATGGTAATCAATCCATCGATGGTTTGTTGGCGAACACTTCATTAAATAAAAATACCTTAAACGTCATGACTGCTTATAATTTGAATAAGCATTTCATGGTGAGTGCGGATATCAACTATGTAAGTCAAATCCAAAAAGGAGAGATCGATGATGGTTATTCAAATCAATCTTCTGGAGCATTTAACCAATGGTTCCACAGGGATTTGGATATGAACATCATGAAAGAATTGAAGGATTTAAGAACTCCTGAAGGGATTTACGCTTCATGGAATCACGCAAATCCTGATGCTTACGATGCATCCAATAAGAAAAACTTCTATGCGGGTAACTATTGGTATAACTTTTTCTCTTGGTTCGATTTAGTGAATCAAACGAATCAAAGAAACCGTCTATTCGGAAACGTAGCCTTTACGTATAAGGTGAACGACGATTTGAAATTTACAGCTACTTATAGAAAGCAACAAAACGTAGGTTTAACAGATTATCGATATAGCTCACGCTTAAACGAAAGTGGTTTGCAAACGACTGGTAATTCACCAGAGGCCAAAGGATATTATTATACGGGCCAAACCTATTCAGATCGTACGAATATGGAGTTATTTGCCAACTATTCTAAAAAAATCAAAGATTTTACGATTGATGCCAACGTAGGAACTGACTTTTTCGAATGGACTTATTCAAGCAATAGCGCGAATACCAATAATGGATTAAGCGTTTCGGATTTATTTACGGTGTCTAATTCAGTGGATCCGGCGACTATTGGAAATGATCGTTTGTTAGAGAAATATAAAGCGCTAATCGGTAAAGGTACTTTTGGGTACAAAAATTTCTTATTTGCGGATATTACGTTAAGAAATGACTGGTATTCAACCTTGCCTAAAGAAGCAAATTCAGTGCTTTCGAAATCAGCAGGACTTTCATTTGTTTTCAGTGATTTAATTGAGAAGAGTTTGCCATGGGTGAGTTACGGTAAATTAAGAGGTTCATGGGGAGAAATTCCTAAGGCGCTTGGAACAAGTAATGAGAGTTTTGGAGCTTATCGTTTCCCAGGTTCTGCCTACAGCTTAGGCCAATACAAGTGGGGAAGTGACTTCTTAATGTCGGCATCTAACACATTGGTGGATCCTAATATTAAAGGATCTGTGGTTTCTCAAAGTGAAATTGGTCTAGACTTATCTTTCCTTAATGACCGCATCGGAATCTCTGCAACTGTATGGCAAGGGGCTGAAAAAGATTTCCCTTATGCGTTAAGTGTGAATGGAGCGAGTGGTTACACTTCTTTATTGACGAACATTGGAGAGATTTCTAAGAAAGGTTTAGATATTCAAATGAATGCACGTCCAGTGGTTTCCCCTAATTTTTCATGGAGAATTTCAGGAACGGTTTCTAAATTAATCCAAAATGATGTTATTTCGTTAAGTCCTAAATATGGTATTACACAAACGGCTGGAGTACAAGGAGTTTGGGGAACAACGATGCCTTACTTAGTTCATACAGAAGGGATGAGATGGGGTCAATTGTATGGTAATGGTATTAAGCGAATTAATGGCCAACCCGTACTGGATGCAAGTGGATTTTTTGTCAATGATCCAAAAGTGAATTTTGGTTCAGTACTTCCTGATTATACAGGTGGTTTACAGAATTCATTTACTTTCTTAAATGATTTCACATTGAATGTCAATATTGACTTCCAAGTGGGTGGTAAATTTGCTTCATTATCTAATATGTGGGGTTCATTCTCAGGCTTAACTGCTCAAACAGCAACAGTGAACGATAAGGGAAACCCAATTCGTGATGCAGTCGCTGATGGGGGTGGAGTTCATACGAAAGGGGTAAATGCGGAAGGCAAGGCAGTTGATTTTTATGTAGAGGCACAAGATTACTTCCATAACCTTTATAATAACAAGACTTTTGATCCATTTATCTATGATTTAACTTTTGTTAAACTTAGAGAATTAGCCTTAGGATATAATTTACCTGTGAAGAAATTGGGAATGAATAAATATTTCCAATCAGTTAATATTTCTTTAACAGCTAGAAATCCAATACTTATTTATGCGACAACAAAAGACTTTGATCCATCTGAGATTTCTGCGGTGAGTGGTGAAACAGGACAATGGCCTGGATCTCGTGGATATGGTGTCAATATTAAATTTGGGTTTTAATTAAAGTTAAATTTTAAAGACATGAAAAAGAAAATCATATATATATGCGCTACCCTAATCTTGTTAAGTTTAGGTGGATGCCAAAAATTGGATGACTTTGGTGATACCAACGTGAATCCAGCAGCAACTTCTGAGCCTACGATGTCCGCATTAATGGCGAACGTTCAAGCCGGTTTAGGGGGTTATGCAGCTTCTACTCGACCAGGACTTTATGGTCAGTACTTCTCGGAAACGCAATACACTGATGCGTCTCTTTACTCTTTACCTCAAATAGAGTTTTCAGGTGAATATGCAGGATCTCTAATGGATTTACAGATTATTATCGACCGCAAGGAAAGTAATAATATGGTGCAAATTGCTAAGATATTGCAACAATACATTTTCTGGACGATCACAGATCGCTGGGGGGATGTGCCTTATTCTCAGGCTTTATTAGGCGTTAAAAATGCAAATCCTAAATATGATCGCCAAGAGGATATCTATAAAGGAATGATTGATGCATTGACAAAAGCCGTTGGTGCATTCGACGCTTCCGCGGTAAAAGGTGATTTGATTTATGCGGGCGATGTGACCAAATGGAAACGCACGGCTAACTCGTTACGCATGTTGATGTCCTTGCAATTATCTAAAAGATTTCCTGCAGCAGGTGGATATGCGGCGACTCAGTTTGCCGCGGCTCTGAATGATCCTGCCGGATACATTCAGAACAATACCCAAAATATGACGTTGAATTATCCAGGTGGTAACTTTAAATCTTCTTGGTTTGCGTTATATAATGGTCGTAAAGATTATGGTGAGAGCAAAACAATGACTGATTTAATGGGAGTATTAAATGACGGACGCCAAAAAGCATTTGGGGGTGCTACGCAAGATCAGACTGCTGGTAATGCCTTAGAATCTTCTAGTGTTGGGGTTCCATTCGGCTTAGTACGTGCAAAGGTGGAGGCATTCACATCCGCTAATTCTAATTGGGCTCGTATTTTACGTGGTGATTTCCGCAAGGAAAATGGAAGTATCGTTGTGATTTCGGCTGGCCAAATAGCTTTGGCAAGAGCAGAAGCAGCTAATTATGGTTGGACTTCTGAGTCATTACCTACCACGTATAGTTTAGGTATCGCATTATCGTATGAGCAATGGGGTCTTAAAGTAGCGACTGACTATTTAGGTCAGGCTTCGGTGGCTTTAGATGCTCCGGGCGCTGCGGGTAATTTGAAGAAAATTGCAACCCAACGATATATCGCACACTATCCAGATGGTATGCAAGCCTGGAATATTTGGAGAAAGACAGGATTTCCTGAATTGACTCCAGCACCTGATGCGACGAATGCTTCTAAGCAAATTCCTAGAAGATATACGTATGGTTCGACTGAGTTTACGTCGAATAAAGCAAATGCAGAAGCTGCTGTTGCGGGAATTACAGGGGGTGATACTCAAGATGCTAGAGTTTGGTGGAATAATTAATGATTCGCCTTTATATCATTTTAAAATAGTAAACATATGAAAAAGATAAAAATAGTCCTTTCGCTGATGTTCTTGGGAGCATTTGTGATGCAATCTTGTATCAAGGATGATGTGGTTGCATTAGGCGATACTGGATCAGTATTTGTTAAAATCAACGATGGCCCTACAAAGGCTTTGTATTATGAGCCTTTTACCACCAAGAAAAATGTGGTTGTCTTTAATGTTCGAAGGGATGTGAATTCTCCTGCGGAATTAGCTAAAGCAGCCACGGTGTCGATTATCGACGCACCTGAATTGGTTGCTGCGTTTAACAAGGAGAACGATGAAAGCTTTGAGGCATTGCCGACTTCCATTTTTACCTATGTAACGGATCCTTCAATAACAAAATCGGGGAACAAGTTTACGGTTAATTTTGCACCTAATGAGTTTGCGAAAAACATTGAAATTAGCTTAGATGGTTCTAAATGGGATTTATCTAAAAAATTCGCCATTGGTTATAAGGTGACTGAAGCTCCAGGAGCAAAGATTTCAAGTGCTCAGAAGCAAATTTTAACCATGATTAGTTTGAAGAATAAGTATGACGGAGTGTATTTGTTGACCGGTGCACACAACCGTGTTCCTTACAACTTCCCATACAAAACAGTCGTTTATATGATGACTGCGGGTGCTAATTCAGTTATTTATTACTGGCCTGATGCTGGTTCTTATGGTCACCCGATCGGTGTGGGTCCAGATCCTGAAAATGATTTGAGCTGGTATGGATCAGGTATTTCACCTGTGGTGGAATTTGATCCAAATACGGACGAGGTAGCTCGCGTATTTAATAACCCACCCAATGCCACGGTCATTACTAAATTTACTTTAGCAGGTGTATCTAACTCAAATAGGTATGATGCAGCTAAGAAGAAAATGTACATTAGTTGGAATTACAATGGTAATCCACTTCGTGCCTTTATAGATACCTTGACATTCATACAACCAAGGCAATAATCTTACTTATTTATTTTTTAAAAAGGCAGCGAATTCGCTGCCTTTTTTGTTTTATCATCTCGCAAGTTTAATCTGATTCTTAAACATAAAAATTCAAATATTGAATTGACCTTTATGAAATATTTGTCCAAAAAATTATTTGTATTTACACGTTGACTTTTAAAAATGCAAAACAATAATTTGGCATTCCGATTGTTATGCCATCTTTTAGCCAACAAAACCATTTTTTTACATTTTTTTCTTTGGCTTATATAAGAAAATTTATAATTTAGCAGACTTTTAAAATTATTTTTTCATTAAATAAACTAATCAACATGAAAAAACTCTTACTCGTATGGGTATTAGTGATGGCTGCATTCAGTTCATCTCTAGCTCAAACAAGGCAAGTAACTGGAAAAGTTACTTCTTCAGAGGATGGCTCAGCTCTTCCAGGAGTTAGTGTCAGCCTAAAAGGTACCGCTCGTGGTACTACGTCAACATCTGACGGTTCTTACAAAATTATGGTAAGTAATTCAGATGCGCTCGTTTTCAGTTTTGTTGGCTATAAGCCTCAAACAATCAATGTAGGATCACAATCCGTTATCAACGTTAATTTGGCTGCAGATGCTTCTGAGTTAAATGAAGTGGTTGTTACTGCATTAGGTTTAACTCGTACAAAGAATTCATTACCTTATGCTGCTCAGCAGGTAAAGGGAGATGAACTTACTCGAGTTCGTACAGGTAATGCATTTTCTGCGCTTTCAGGAAAAGTTGCCGGTTTGCAAATTACTCAAGGAAACTCTGTGGGTGGTTCTACGAACGTAGTAATCCGTGGTAACAAGTCTTTGACTGGTAATAACCAGGCACTTTTTGTTGTTGATGGCGTGCCTATTGATAATACAATTAAAAACACAGGGACTCAACAAGCCGGTGGTGGTGGTTACGATTATGGTAATGCTGCAGCGGATATTAACCCAGATGATATTGAGTCAATGACTGTATTGAAAGGTGCAGCTGCAACAGCTCTTTATGGATCTCGTGCTTCTAATGGTGTGATCATGATCACAACCAAGAAAGCGAAAAAAGGATTAGGCTTAACAATCAATGCTGGTTTAACAGTTGGTACGATTGATAAATCTACTTTTGTTAATTATCAAGATGGGTATGGTGCTGGTTATTCTGATCCATATGATAAAGATGGTTTCTTGTATTTTGATGCAAATGGTGATGGCAAAAGTGATTTAGTTGTCCCTACTGCTGAAGATGCTTCTTATGGAGCTAAGTTTAATCCTTCTTTGCAAGTTTACCATTGGGATTCTTTTGATCCTGCTGGCCCTAACTACATGAAGACTAAGCCTTGGGTAGCTGCTCAAAACACTCCTGTTACTTTTTATGAAACGGCAATCTCAAATAATGTGAATATTGCATTAGATGGAGCTACTGATAAAGGAAGTTTCAAATTAGGTTACACGCGTAATGATGAGCGTGGAACTTTGCCTAATAGTTCAGTGTCTAAAAACACAATGAATTTAGCAGGTACATATGCGATGTCTTCTAAGTTTTTGGCATCTGCTTCGGCTAACTTCTCCATCGTAGATGGTAAAGGCCGTTATGGTTCAGGATATTCTGGATTAAACGTGAATCAAAACTTCCGTCAGTGGTACCAACGTAATGTGGATATCCAAGAGCAAAAAGAAGCGTATTTCCGTAATCAGAAAAACGTTACTTGGAACTGGGGCGATCCTTCAACTCCTGCAGGTTTAAAGCCAATATATACCGATAATTATTATTGGACT
>CANIYB010000076.1 GCA_947471105.1 Cytophagaceae bacterium | reverse complement strand
TTTGTTAAGTGAAAACGTACCTATTAACTACCATCATACTCTTACATTTTTTTAACCTAAATGGCCAGTCCATTTCAGGAACTGTTCGGGATGAAAAAACGGGTAAAGCGATTCAATTTGCAAACGTAAGTCTTTGGAAAAAAGATTCCACCGTTTTCCAAGGCACCTTAAGCGACACTCTGGGGAAATTTAGCTTTAAAAAAATACCGGGAGACATTGCTTATCTCTATGTTCAAGCGCTAAATTATCGTTCAGTTAAAGAAACCATAACCGCTTCAAGCGCTTTATTTAACATTCGTTTAACACCAGAAAATACACTTTTGAATGAAGTATTTGTCCAAGGAGAGCGAGCTTCCAATACCACACAAATTGATAAACAGGTTTTTAATGCACGTCAATTTCAGAACGCGGCCAATGGAACTGGTCTTGAATTAATTCAGCGATTACCCTCTGTCACGGTCAATATTGAAGGAAATATTTCTTTGAGAGGTAGTTCGGGATTTGTTTTATTGGTCGATGGCAAACCCTCTAGTCGAACTCCGGCAGATATTTTAGCACAAATTCCGGCCAACTTAATTGAAAATATTGAAGTATTAACCACCCCCTCCGCTAAATATGATGCAGATGGAAAGGCAGGAATGATCAATATCGTTACAAAAAAAGACAGTAAAATCGGAACTTCATGGTCAGGAAATTTGATGAATGGAGGGACAAACCCTCTTCGCTGGGGTGGTGATTTGATGTGGACCTATGCAGAAAAAAAATGGAATATATTTGCGGCGGCTGATTATCGGCGATTTGACATTGAGGGATTTCGTGTGGGAGAAATAAGAACTATCTTCAAAGACACGTTAACTTATATGCCCTCAAAAGGAATAAGAGACTATAAGGATTTTCAATATTCATTGCGAGCAGGAGGAAGCTTTTACCCCAAATCCTCCGATTTAATCAATTGGTCTGCTTACATAGGCGAAAAACAAACAGATCGAACCGCGAATTTGCATTACCAAGATTTTATTCAGACAGGAAATTCGCTGTCTCTATTTTCAAATCAATTTAAATCACCCTTAAGAGAATTTTACAATCAAAACTTATTTGTTCGTTCAGGGAAATTTCAAACATTCACTGCGGACTATACACATACATATGCAAACAAAAGTAAATTAACGACTTTGGCTCTGTATGAATATTCAGAATTAGGAGGGCCGTTAAATAATTACGATACCTATGAAGGGACAAACACATTGTTGCTTGGGGAAAGGTCGACCGAAACGAGTCCTCTGACAGCCTTACGATTTCAAATTGACTATTCTCTACCATTATCAAACAATAGAAAATTAGAAATTGGCTATCATATCCGTCAAATTCAGCATGATGGAAACTTTTTATTTGAGCGATTAAATCCGGCAAACCAGCAATGGAATTCGGATCCTAATTTTAGTGATCAAATGAATTTATCTCAAAAAATTCACGCTCCTTATATCCAATGGGGTGGAGTGAAAAATTTGTTCACCTACGGCTTTGGACTTCGATCCGAAATGTTAAGTCGGCAGCTTACCCACCTTGCGGAGCCTAACAAAATCTATGCGTTAGACCAAATTTATCTTTTTCCATCGTTCCAAGGACAATGGAAATTATCAGAATCCCATTCGCTTCGACTGGCCTATAGCCGTAGAATCGATAGGCCCACCACTAAATTAATGTCTCCATTTAAAAATCACCGCCATGCAGAAACCATAGAAAATGGTGATCCAAATTTATTGCCTGAAATAGCGGATGTATTTGAAATGGGATTAAGTAAGTCATATACTAACATATCTTTCACAGCAACCGCCTATGTGAATATCCTAAAAGGTAAAGTTTTTAGAGTCAATGAAATTTACTCCAGAACAATTTTAGGAAGGACCTATACAAACGCAGGTAATTCACAATCCACAGGAATGGAATTTACGACCGAAATCAAGGCGGCAAAAAATTGGAAAATCTACCTATCAGGCAATTTATACCAGTTTGATGTTCAAGGAAAATTCAATGGCATTGAGACCACTCAAAATAGCTTTAATTATAATTTCAATGGCAATACAGTCATCGATATTTCACCAAGACTTCGGTTCGCATGGGATTTCAACTACCTATCCAGATCAGTAACTACGCAAGGAATTGACTCCGAATTGTTGTTATCCAATGCGAGTTTAAAATATACACTTTGGCAAAACAAAGGCAGTTTGACCTTCCAAGCACAAAATATTTTCAATAGCAATATCCAAACGATTCAAACTCAAACCCGAGATTTTTATAGTAGCACAGACTATCGAAAATGGGATCGTGTCTTTCAGGTAAGCCTTGGATTCAGAATTAATGACCGAGGCCAAAAAGTAAAATCAACCAAAACAGATTACGGCGAAAAAGATTTTTAATCGTTAAGGCAACTCAGCCAAACGGATGTTGCGGTATTGAATCGACATGGTATTCCCAGGATGCAATTGAAGACCCACGGGCCCTGAAGCTGGAATGGTTTCAGAAGTATACGTCATCACCTCCACGCCATTTAACCAAACGGTATAGGTTTTCCCCTCCATTTTAATTTTCATGGTGTTCCAATCGGTCGGTTTGATTAACTCCAAAACCCCCTTCGCTTCTACTGGATATCTAAGTTTTGGAATATATGGAGAACCCGTTAAGTCTCGTTTTAATGAACCTGAAATGCCTATTTGGATTTGGTCATTTTCTGAACGCATCCATACACCCGAATCAACCACCCCATCCCCTAACAAATAATCTGCCTGGAAAATGAAATTGGTATACGACTTCTCCGTCCATAAATTACTTCCTTTTCTAGCCGCGTTGTTGCGCACATAAAGGATGCCTTTTTCGGCTCGCCAACAAGTTAAATCTTCTGGCAATTTCCAACCATCGAGGTTTTTACCCGTAAAAATCTTTTTTAATTTGGGCTCTTTGGCCAGAGATGTTTGTTGGAAACTCAAAAACAAGATGGCCACAATGAGTAAATTTTTCATATCAATAATAGGTTTTAGGTACAAGATAAATCACAAAATTTTTCGAGATATTTTTTCAAATTAACCAATAAAATTGGAAACGCACGCTTATTTTTTGATTCCTTCTTCGTGCAACTTCTTTCCCATTACGTCATAATGAGTCAAGTATAAAATGGGTTTTTGCTGTTCATAAACCATTTTAATACCAAGAAAACCACCTGCTACACGGAGGAACTGATGCTCAGGTCTTTTCTCATTAGGGGGCCAACCCTGCGCATGAAAGTCACTAACAGGTCCTGAACCAAACTCCATTAATCCAGTCGACGCATCCTTAGAAACATATTGCCAATGCCGATCGCCATTAACAACAATGGCCTTTTGGTCCGACAACAAGCTCCTCGCCCAATCCCCTTCTGTTTTAAAAGCAAGATTTGAATGATTGTCAGCCTTAGCTCCCCGGTCAGGCCCTACGATAGGCGTAGGAGAAAAAATGATTTTATAGGTCGCATCTGATTGCTGCATGGTATTAATGAGCCAATTCTTTTGCTCGATTCCCCAAATCGTTTTTGTCGCTCCATCAGGCATATCATTATTGCTTCGGTATTCTCGCCCCTCTAAAAACCATAGCTGAACATCTTTCCCCCAGCGCAAAGTCCGGTACGGTTTATCAGTTAGAGGTACATTTTCATGCCAAATTTTTAATCCCTCCGAAATGGTCAGTTGGCCAAAATTAGCCGAACCTGGATGCACATCATCAGCTAATAAATCATGGTCATCCTTCAACATATACACAGGCGTAAATTGATAAAATGATTTTAATGAGGGCCAAGCATCCATCGCATGCCATTTGTGCCGCGCTTTTTCAGGCGTATTCGCCATAGGTCCCGGCTTATCATAATACACATAATCCCCTGTTTGGACAAAAAGATCCGGTTTCAAAAGAGCCATACTAGTGTAAGTATGGAATCCTTTTAATGAATCATCATGGCTCCAAAAATATTGACAGGTAGAGGTTGTCAGGTTCAATTCTTTTTTATCATACATACGTGGAGCCGTAGTGAAATTCCCTTTTGCTTGCTGAACCAACCCCTTTTCAGTCGACTTTCCCTCCAGCCTAACTTCATATTTCGTATTGGGCTTCAACTCCTTAAAGGAATAGAAAACAGTAAAATCCCTCTCCTGACTGGCTGCCAACCAGCCACTTGAAATTTCAGAGGGGCCTGATTTTAAGGTAATTCGAACCCAACCAGCTGTTCCAAGAACTGCGCCGTCCATCTTGCCAATGGGCATGTTTTCATCAAAGTCAATCGGATGCCTAAAAACCTGTTTTAACCGCTGATGGACCACCGGATTTGGTTTTTCCTTTTCACACAAACGAGTCCAAACGGTCGCATGGTCAGAACTTAGCTCGCTGACTTTAAAGCCCGTCGTGAAATACACTTGTTGGGCTGAAATTTTGACATAAAAAGCCAGAAATAATAAAGTGAAAAATGAAAATCGATTGAAAAGCAAAGTCATCAAGATATAATTAAGGAATCAAATTAAAGAAAATTAATCAAAAGTAAAAGTATATACTTTTAATGTATACCTTTGTAAAAAAAATGAGATGAAAACATTATCCTTAAAACTTGACGATCCTATTTATGCAGAGGCAGAAGAAATCACCAGTCATTTAAAAATAGCTAGAAATAGATATATTAATGAGGCGGTGAATTTATACAATACCTACCAAAAGAGGCGCATATTGAAAAATCAACTAACTCAAGAATCAAAACTGGTTAGTGAAAATTCGTTGGAAATACTGAAAGAGTTTGAGTTATTGAGAGATGAAGATTAATCAATATGAAATTTGGTTGGCCAATTTAAGTCCTAGTCGGGGAACTGAACCTGGCAAAACTAGGCCAGTGGTTGTGGTTCAAACAAATTTGATGAATTCCGTACATCCCTCTACGTTAATTTGCCCAATTACCTCACAAATCAATTTGGGTGCCACCATTTTAAGAGTACACCTAAACAAAGGAACTTTAGATCAATTAAGTGATATTCTCGTAGACCAAATCCGGGCGATTGACAACAATAGAATGATGAAGAAAATTGGCACGCTGTCAAAAACCCAAATATCCCAATTGAAAACCAATTTGAAAATTGTATTGGATATAGGGTAATAAATCAATCTTCTCGACCCCAAAATACTCTGGATCGAGAAGATTGAAAACTCAATACTCTTATTTCACAAACTTTTGCAGCCAATTATTTTGTTCCCACAGCATGTGCAATAAATTTTCTTTCCCTCGGTAACTATGCGCTTCATAAGGCAAGAAAACAAAACGAGTAGTTCCTCCATTGCCCTTAATGGCAGCATATAAACGCTCACTATTGATCGGATAAGTACCCGTATTATCATCCGCTTCCCCATGAATTAACAAAATGGGCTCCTTGATTTTATCGGCATAACTGAATGGACTCATTTCAAAATACAATTTGGGTGCTTGCCAATACGTACGGTCCTCATTTTGAAAACCAAAAGGGGTCAAGCTTCGATTATAAGCTCCGCTTCGAGCGATTCCCGCTTTGAACAAATCCGTATGAGCCAATAAATTAGCCGTCATAAAAGCCCCATAACTATGGCCACCTACCGCCATTCGCTTACGATCACCTACACCTAATTCCGACAAATAATTGATCGCTGCCTCCGCATTCAACTTTAATTGCTCGACAAAATTATCGTTCGGTTTTTTGTCACCCCCAGTGGCCACGATAGGCATTTCGGCATTATCTAAAATGGCAAAACCCTGAGTGACGTAATAGATGGGGGAAGCCCAACTTAAAGTCGTGAACCGATCCTTGCTACCTCGAATTTGTGCCGCATCCGCAGCCGAATTAAATTCACGCGGATAAGCCCAAATCAACACGGGCAAAGGACCATCTTTTTCTTTGTTATAGCCTTTGGGTAAATACAAATCACCTGTTAAATCGACGCCATCTGCGCGCTTGTACTTAATTTTCTCTTTTGAAATACCCGCTAAACCTGGATAAGGGTTCACAAAATTGGTAATTAATTGGTCCGCTTGCTTAGTGATCAAATGCTTGATGTAATAATTAGGAACTTCTTTTTGTGATTCTTTCCGTGTTAAAATAATTAATTTGTCTGCATCAATCACGTCTTCCACCTGCTCAAAACTTCCTTCAGTGGAGCGCCAAATGATTTCATTTTTTTTCGAAGCCAAATCAAACTTAGCCAAAAAAGGCAAATCCCCTTTGGCCGATGAACCTACTGGATTATTCATGAGTATTTTAGTCCCATTATCAGTTGTTTGAATAACCGATCGGCCAAAATTATTTTTTCGGTAGACAGGCATTCCGGGACTATTGTAAGCATCTGTAAAGTTGCGTTCAAACAAAAGTTCGACACTTTTTGTGCCTGAATTATACCGACTTACTCGGGAACTTTGTTTTGCACGAGAAACTTCAGTGATCAGCGCTAAATTAGCGTCCCCCCATGTCGTTCCTGAAAATCTTGACTTCGTTTTAAATAATTCCTTCGCTTCTCCTGTAAAAGGAGCGGAAAGACTGTAAACCGCATCATGAAAATCAACCGGCTTCTTGATCAAACCGCTGTCCAAAGGCATGGCCCAAACAACAGTTGAGGCTTCATCATCCCTCCATTCAAAGTCCCTTGGAACATTTTGCGTATTATCGTACCCAGAAGGGACATTTTCGGTTGATGGAAGCTCAGCTAATACCTTGACCGTTTTCCCTGATAGGTCCATGATGCCAACTGTTGATGCGAAACCGTACGCGGGCACCACATAGGAGAAAGGTTTTTTCATGGTCCGAGTCAGTACATAATTTTTATCGGGAGATAAGGAAAGCGCACTGAACATATCCGCTTTGCCTAACCCTTTTTCCTGCCCATTTTTAGATAAGATCAATTGGGCCTGCGCATAATACTCAAACAATTGTTCATCATAAGGCGATTTAATTAAGTCCTGATACGTAGGTCTTGGCGCTGCCTTTCCTATGTTTTGTTGGATCGTAGGTCCCTTAGGAGTAATCGGTTTTTTAGGTGCCCCCGAAGCAGCATGGATGATGGATTTATAAAGTATCGTTTGATCGTCCACCCATACATAGGCATTCCCCATGATATTATTTAGCGGTTTTTGGTTGATTTTGGAAGCTTTCTTAGTGGCTAAATCGATCACAAATAAATCGACACGGTCGGACTCAGTTTGAAGAAAGGCAATTTTTTTCTCGGAAGGACTCCATGATATACTTGAAATCAAAGGACTTTTAGGCAACCCTATAATGGAGAAACTTTGATTTGTTTTTACATTTTTCAAGGACAGGCTATTGATAAATAGTTGACGACTCTGAGAAAAATTATTGGGATTTAAGCGCAATCCTGCGATTCGGTTTTCCGGTTGGCCTAACTCCTCCACCGTCGGATAAGAATTCCGTTCACTCAATAACATCCATTCCGCTTTACTGTCGATTCTGATACTGGGAGTGGGTTTTGCCAATAGTAAATCGGCGATTGCTTGAGGAGGTTTCTGATATTCAATGGCATCTTGAGCAGAAGCCACAGATACTACAAAAAGAAATAATGAAATGATACGTAATGATGTTTTCATTTTGATTGATTTAAGATGCTTCAATATAAAAAAAAGGTGGCTAAAAAATTAGCCACCTTTCCCATTAAAATTAAAAATTTACAATGGATTTTGAACAATGGCCGTGTTGGAATTGATCTCACGACGAGGAATTAAGAATTCCCATCGAACATCACCCGGTGCCACGTCATACAATAAAACGACAGACGCGATATGGTTTGCTCCATTCCGATTTAAAGGGGCATTTGTACGCTTCAAATCTAAGAATCGGTGACCTTCACCCCATAATTCGATGCGGCGATGAAGTAAAATCTCATCTAATAAAGCAGTACCTGTTTTCGTTGATGTCACATAATTAGCATCTCTCGTCTTAATGAGCGCACTTAGAACAGTGGCTGCTCCAGCATTATCACCTAAACGAACTTTTGCCTCTGCCTCGATTAAATACATTTCAGCTGCACGCATGTAAGGCACATCCCCCATGGCAGACGTAGATGGAACACCTGGCAAACGGAATTTTTGATTTAAAAATGGTACACGCACACCCCCTGGAGGAATAACTGTATTCGCTGCCGTCGGAGTTCTTACCCACATGCTGGCACGAACGTCGGTTGGTGAAATTTGATTATACAACAAACTATTTATCGCCTTTGGATAGGTACGAATTACCGTTGAGTTATAGTTGCAAGAAATATACGAATGGTACCCACCGAAATACTCTGTTTGGTCCTCTAAGTGATCAAATCCCCACATCCACTCAGAATTTGCGATGTCTTGAAAGCCATCCGCATACTGAGCAGCTGTCATAGGCAAATAACCTGCACGCGCCTCAGCCGCATACTTAGCTGCATTAGCCCAGTTTTGCTGAACCAAAGCCACTCTTGCTTGCAAACCCTTCACCACATTTAGATTGATGTGAGATTTATTCGCCCGAGCAGAGGTCAACAAAGCAGCGGCAGCGTCTAAATCCTTATTGATTTGCGTATACACATCTTCTACGGTATTTCTAGCTTTTCCTTCGGTCGTCGGTTCTAAAACTAAAGGCACACCTAATTGAGCATTAGGTTTTGCTGCGGCATCATAGCGCTTGCCATACAACTGAACTAAATTGAAATAACTAAATGCACGTAAAGCCAAAGCCTCTCCCTTCAAGCTATTTTTTTCTGATTGAGGTCCTACTGCTTTATCGATATTGGCTATTCCGATATTGGCATTACCAATAAATCGATAATACATTTCATAAGGAAATTGGGATAATACGTTGACGTCAGAACGGTGCGCGGTCCAACGAGTTTCCCCCACATGCCAAGAAGCGGCCGTGGTACCAATCACCATGTCTTCTCCTAAATGATCTAAAATAATCATCATCGCAGGATGGCCAGAATGACCTTGTGAACTCAAATAACGTACTACAAATGAGCGATATATACCGTTAATCGCCGCAGCTGCATTTTTTGTCGTTGAATATGCAGCACCCGCATCGATACTTGCCGTAGGGCTTGCATCCAAGTAAACTGTTTCGCATGAAAAAGAGATCATGCTGAAAACAAAAGCTAAGAGAATTAATATTTTATTTTTCATGATTCCGAAATTTATAAAGAGAATGAAAGACCAATAACCAATGATTTAGCTGGAGAATAGACATTGCTTGTTGTTCCTCCAAA